>JAISRS010000040.1 GCA_031273485.1 Prevotellaceae bacterium | reverse complement strand
TCAATCTGATGAAAGGCGTAGTTGCCCGCGGCACAGGCGCACGCGTCAAAAATTATATTAAAACATCCGAAGTTGCCGGAAAAACAGGCACTACCAATAAAAATTCCGACGGCTGGTTTATCGGCTATATACCGAAACTTACCGCCGGCGTGTGGATAGGCAACGAAGACAGATCGTCGTATCTCTTAGGCGACGGCGCACGCATGTCGCTGCCAATCTGGGGAATGTTTATGCAAAAAGTGCTGGAAGATAAAAAAAATAGCATAAGGGATACCGATAAATTTGAAATACCGTCGGGCATCAACATGTCGGACTTTAACTGTCCCGAAGATATTGTAGAACCTGAAACAGAAGATGATATAAGAGAATCGGGAAACGTGTTTTTCTAATGTTTCAGGGAGTTTATGTAAAAAAAAAAGAAGAAGAAGATAAAATTTTGAATTGTGAACCTCATTTTAAATATTTATAACTATTTTTACTGAAAGGCAGCTGTTTATGTAAAAGTTGTGAGAAATATTTCAGGTTAAAAATCAATAACGAATCTTCGACTGTAGTCAATTTTGAATTGTGAATTTTAAATCGAAATATTGGTTGTGGGTAATCTTATTCATGTTACTTTCAGCTTGCAACGAACGAATCATTGTGAGCGATACCGAATTTACGGGTCTGAAATACAAAGTAAAAACATTAAACGAGCGTTTCTATATAGCCCAAAATTCTTTTGACAGTCTGATATTACAAAAAAAAATATATGAACATAAATACGAATTTGATAACAATTGCAGATATAAATCAATAGAAAAACAATTGTTTCACAGTGAGAAAGCATCGGAACACGATTCAACATACGTGCAGGATTCGATAAAGAGAGATTCCATTCAAAATCCTTTTCCTCACGCATTTAAAGAACCGGAATATTGTTTAACCGAATACACATACGTTTCCGACAGCGTTACAGTATTAAAAATTTATAATAAAAACAGAGAACTGATGAATTATGTGAATAAAAAATATAAAAACAACAAACTGATTTCGGAAGAAAACTATTCGGCGTCGGACAGACTGATCTCTAAAACAGGATTTTGGTACGCTCCCAACGGTAAATTGACGAATAAAACCGTATTCTACGACGGCAATTATTCCGAAATCCGATACAGATATTCCACAGGCAAAAAACTTGAGATTGATAACGAATACCGTTACGGTTTTGAATTTGACATAAACGGCAATTTAACAGACAAAAAAACATATAAAGGAGTTTCTCCTGTTTGTGAAACACATTTTTACTATAACGAATATAATGATTTAATAATGACACAGGACATTGGTAATGACGGAAATGTGATGAAAACACTGTACGAATACGTATATGATTCCAAAAATAACTGGACAACTTGCGTGGAATATAATCACACGGGAAATATATTTGTGAGAACACGGGAAATAACTTATTATGACTGACATGATACTTTGTATGAAATATTGTTGATATGATATTGTAAACTTTTAAATTTTATTGAAATGGCAAAATCTTTATTACAAACAGAAAACGAGAAACAAAAAATAAAAGAACAACTCGAAGAATTGCTCCAAAATTGTACGAACTGTTCTGAAGAATCAAAACTGAAGATTCGCAAAGCCTTTGATTTTGCGAATCATGCACACATGGGAGTGCGCAGGAAATCGGGCGAACCATATATTCTGCATCCCCTGTCGGTGGCGATGATTGTGGCAAGCGACATAGGTTTGGGCGAAGACTCCATTTGCGCCGCCCTGCTCCACGATGTTGTTGAAGATACGGAGTTTACTACCGAAGATATTGAGTTCAGTTTTGGAATTCAGGTAGCCAAATTAGTCGAAGGGCTTACCAAAATTGAAGAAGTGTTTGACAAAACCCAGTCCAAACAGGCGGAAAACTTCAAAAAAATTCTGATGACTTTAGGCGCCGGCGTCAATACAATACTAATCAAACTCGCCGACAGGCTCCATAATATGCGAACGCTTGATTCGATGCCTGCAAAAAAACAGTTCCAGATTGCAAGCGAAACATTCTACCTGTTCGCCCCTCTTGCCGAACGTCTTGGCTTCTACGAAATCAAAATCGAGCTGGAAAATCTCAGTCTAAAATACTACGAACCCGAAGCCTACAAAAGCATCAAAGAAAAAATTGATAAAAAAGAACTCGAAAGTAAATCGTTTATAAGCGGTTTTGAAGAACCGATTATAAAAAAACTGCACGAAGCCGACATAGAATTTGTGATAAGCAGCCGTTTTAAATCCGTGTATTCCATCTGGCACAAGATGCAGAAAAAAAACATCCCTTTCGACGAAGTATTTGATTTGTTTGCAATACGCATAGTTTTTAAACCCACGGCGGGACTTCCCGAACGAACCCAATGCTGGGCGATATATTCGCTGATAACCGAAATCTACCGCTCTAAACTTGAACGGTTGAGAGACTGGGTGGGAACGCCGAAAACCAACGGCTATGAAGCTCTGCACTGTACGCTCATGGGTCAGGGAGGCGTATGGGTTGAAGTTCAAATAAAAACGGAACGAATGGACGAAATCGCAGAAAAAGGTATTGCCGCACACTGGAAATATAAAGAAGCCGAATATTCGACCAAAGAATTGGACAACTGGCTGCAACAGGTGCGCGAAAGCATCATCAATTCGGAAGATAACGCCGAAGTTTTTGTTGATACATTCAAAACAAATCTCCTTGCACCCGAAATTTACGTGTTTACGCCGAAAGGAGAACAGAAATTATTGCCCAAAGGAGCAACCGCCCTCGATTTTGCATACGAAATACATACCGAAGTGGGAAATCATGCCGTGGCAGCAAAAATCAACTATAAACTCCTGCCCCTGAACCATGTGCTGGAAAGCGCCGATCAGGTCGAAATTATCACTACAAGAACCCAGAAACCTAAAAAGGAATGGCTTGATTTTGTTGCAACAAGCAAATCGAAAAACCTGATAAAAACAGCGCTGAAATCCGATGTGAAAGAACACAGTAAAAAAGGTAAAAAAATAATCGACGAAAAATTGAGCGAACTTGGAATACAGCCAAGCGCAAGAACATACCGGAAATTGGTTGATGCCTACAAACAAATCAACAAATACGAGCTGTTCAGTAATGTGGGCGCGGGTCTGCTGTCGTTGGACAATTTCAACAAAGTGCTCCGAGAAAATACTCCTCAAAAATGGGTTCAATACTGGAGCATGCAACTTGGTCTAAGCGGACGAAACAAAATAAAAGACCTTAGAAAAAAAGTCGAAGAAAAACAGCAAAACGTTGAAAAACACGATAAAATAGACCCCAAACGCACCTATATGATCAAAGAAGACAATACGCTTGATTATACAATTGCCGAGTGCTGTAAACCTATTCCGGGCGACGAAATCATAGGATTCGCCAACGAAACCCTCACCACCGTAACCGTTCACAAGAAAAAATGCGATGTAGCCTCGCGTGAAGCCGCTAAACATGCCAATAAAATCGTTAATATCCAATGGAATGTCCACAAAATTCTTTCATTTCTCGCCATCCTCGAAATGCGAGGAATCGACCGCATCGGCATCTTGAAAGATTTGACCGATATAGTTGCCAATCAACTGAATGTTAATATCCGAAAACTAAATATCGAAAGTCATGACGGTATCTTTGAAGGATTCATCGAACTCTATGTCCACGATTTGGAGGATTTGAATACTCTAATCAAAAAAGTGCAAAGCGTCAAAGGCATGGACAGCGTAAAACGAGTGGAACACTCAATAAAATGAATTATGAATTATGAATTATGAATTATGTTTAACTCTTTAAAGACCTTAGACTTTAACTCCTTTTTAGAGATTGCCTATCAAACCCTAACAGGGGTTTTAAACCCTGTTAGGGAGGTACACCCTGTTAGGGGGCGTCTTCCGTTCACACTTCAATCTTTATGATTTTTTTTGTTTCAAAGAAATCTTCTTCAAAGAAATCGGAAATTTTATATTCTGTTATTTGTGTTGGTTGCAGGGAATATTTTTTGAGAGTTGTTTTTATTTCCGCGTTTAAATCGCCGCCTTTGAGGCAGATGATACCGTTTGTTGGCGTGGCGGGAGTTGTTTGTTGTTTGATTTTGTTTATTCCCAAGCCTGTGAAATCGGGTAAATTGGTTACTGCCCTGCC
>JAISRS010000035.1 GCA_031273485.1 Prevotellaceae bacterium | reverse complement strand
ACCGAAATACTGAATGAATATTTCGAGATACTGTCGAGATTTTATTCTCCGGAGGTAGCAAAAAGCGTAACGGAAACTATCCTCGCCATGCCAAACGTTGAGCCTGTTACGGTGTATTATAAATGGCAATTAATAACAGCCGACCCCGATGACAATAAATTTGTGGACTGCGCCATCTGCGCCAATGCCCGATTTATTGTTAGCAATGACAGACATTTCGACATCCTCGAAGAAATTGATTTCCCCAAAGTAGATGTTTTGACCATAGAAGAATTTAAGGAAATAATAAATAATTGAAATTCGGCGAAATCTTATTTTGAAATGCTAAGCGCCTACCGATGACGCTACGCCGAACGAAAGGAGCGTAGTCGTCACCTTCTTCCATAGCGCCTCAAAAAAGACTTAACTCAACATTCATAATTATCGTATTTTTAGCGTCACTACTGTCATCACAGCCAGGAGTATTGCCACAATCCAGAAGCGCACTGTAATTTTCGATTCGGGCAAAGGCTGAACAGGTTTCTGGATACAGGCGTCGATGCCTGCATTTCCCTGTTTTTGGTAATGATGGTGCAAAGGCGACATTTTAAATATGCGTTTCCCGACGCCGTATCGTTTTTTTGTGTATTTAAACCATCCGCGTTGCAGAATAACGGAAAGACTTTCGACAAAGAAAATTCCACACAGCACAGGTATAAGTAATTCCTTGCGTATAATTATTGCAAAAACAGCAATGATTCCGCCAAGAGCCAAACTGCCCGTGTCGCCCATAAAAATTTGCGCGGGATAGGAATTATACCACAAAAAGCCTATCAATGCGCCTATAAATGCGGCAATATAAACAACCAATTCGCCGGTGGACGGGATGTACATTATGTTAAGATAATCGGCATATATGATGTTTCCCGAAAGATAGGCGAATATCCCTAATGTGGTGCCTATTATGATTGACACTCCGGTCAATAAGCCATCCAGACCGTCGGTGAGATTTGCGCCGTTGGAAACGGCTGCTATTATGAAAATCGTTGCCAAAACAAAAACTATCCATCCTCCTACCTGCTTCATGTTTCCTTTTGCAGGTATCAGCATGTTGTAATCAAATTCGTTATCCTTGAAAAAAGGTATTGTTGTTATGGTTGATTTCGATTCTTTTGTCCATATTTTTTGTCCGTCGCCCAGAACGGAAACGTGCGCTCCGGGAGTATCGGCGTGCACTTTCTCACGAACAATTACGCTGTCATTGATGTATAATGTGCTGCCTACTATGATTCCTAAAGCTATCTGTCCAAAAATTTTGGCTTTACCGCTAAGTCCGTTTTTATTCTTTTTTGCGACTTTTATGTAGTCATCAACAAAGCCCAGCAAACCAAGCCACACGGTTGTGATAATCATTAACCACAAATAAACATTGTCGAACCTTGCAAAAAGCAGCACCGGAACCAATATCGACAATAATATAATAAATCCGCCCATTGTAGGCGTTCCCTCTTTTTGCATCTGACCCTCGATGCCCAAGTTTCTTACCTCATCGCCTATTTGCTTGCGCTGCAAAAACCAGATTATTCTTTTGCCTGCAAACAGCGCAAATAATAAAGAAAAAATCATTGCAAGCGCCGCTCTGAAAGAAATAAATCTTAACATTCCCGCTCCCGGTATATCAAAAAAATCTGTTAAATAATTAAATATATGATATATCATCTATTAAATATGTATGTTTAAAAAAAAACGAAAGTATAACTATTATTGTTATTTTCCCAAATTATTTATTAACACTCCATTTTGTTTATCCGGTTAAGATTCTTAAGATATTTAAGATTCTTAAGATATTTAAGGACTTTAAATATCTTAAATTCACAATTCATAATTCACTTGGGACGCTTATTTTCAGGCAATAGATATTATGTGCATCTCTCACTATGAGTCTGCCGTCGGCGTAAGCGAGGGGTCCCCAGGCGTCGATGCCGTCCATGATATGCTGCTGTTTCAACAGTTGCATGCTCTTTTGCCGAATAGCATATACGTACAGTTCGCCATCGTCGTTGAAGACAAACAATTTGTCGTTAATCACTAAGTAGGGACCAAGACCAAATCGCTCGGCTGACGACCAGAGGGGTTTACGCAAATCGGCAGGATTGTGAAAAACTAATCGCCCGCGCAAACTGCCGCCGTCCTTGGGCATGATACTTATCATAGAATTGTTGTACAAAATCGGCGTCTGTTGTTCGCTCGACAAGCCTTCGCTCGGTTTATACTGCTCTTTCACCGACGCGCTCCATTTGCCGCCGGCGTTGCCGATTCGCAGCAATGCTCCTCCGGCGCCGTATCCGGCAACGGTAAATATGTCGGTGGCGGATATTTGCAAGGGGGAGGGGGCTATCACCGAGGGCTGCCATTTATCGACATGCCACAGCAGGACGCCAAGGTCGTGTTTTTCGGCGGAAATGCCGCACACTCCGCCGACTCCCGCGTAAACATAAGTCTTTTTACCGCTCAGCGTCATGGGCGTGATTGAGGAATGTGACATTTTGTATTTTATGCTGTTGGGCGTTTGCCAGAGGATTTCGCCCGAATCGCAACTGATGCCCATTAACAGGATTTCTTCGCCTGCCGGAGCGAGTATCAGCGTGTTGCCGTCAACGCGGGGACATTGACCCGAATACCAGAAGGGGACTTCCGTGCGAAGTTGTTTCTGCATGTCTAACGACCATTTCAGGTTTCCGCTGACGGGATCGCAGCACATTACGTGTCCCTGCGGTCCGACGGTGATGACGTAGTTATTGCCCGCTACGGGAGCTGTTCGCGAAAAGCCGTGATTGCGTTTCATCGGGACGCGGTACCATCGTCGCCACAGTTCTTTGCCGCTTTCGAGCGAAAAGCAGCGAAGGGCGTCGGAACTGAGACTTTCGTCGTAGTCGAGTACGTAAACCATGCCGTTGAATATTACGGGCGCGGCGTGACCTTCGCCGGTTGTGACGCTCCATTCAACGGGGTAGTTGCCGTCGGCGACGCTGATGTTGTCGGAGGTGCGGATTATGTTGGAGAAATCGGCGCCCCGGAAGCATTGCCATTTGCCTTTCAGCGATGAAGAAAAATCGCCGTAGCGCATAAAAAATTCGCCTATCACTACGTCGTCAGCCGTGCGGGCGGAGCCTTCGGGGCGATTATCCGCTCCGGGGGCTTGAACGGCGAGCTTGTAATCGGGGGTGTAGATGTGCCAGCCGACGATGATTCCGATGTAAATCAACGCCACAAGCGCGGTTACGGTTTTTATGATATTTCTTTCTTTCATTTTGTTTGAAAATCCGCAGTTTGGGGGGGCGTTATTATATGGGAACTTCTAAAAACTTGATTTTTCAAGGCAGATAAACCGGAGTTTACCTGTTGTAAATGAGGATTTAAAAATTAATAAAATTGACATTGAACTCAGAAAAAGCAGTTTTTAGAAGTTTCCTTTAATCACAACATGTTTTGGCGTAATCCTGTCGTAGTTCGCTCATTCATTATTCCTTCGTAGTTCGGATAAGGTTTATTATAGGGTGGTTGTTTCAATGATTTCTATTTATTGCCGATGTATGTTGATTCTTGATTCTTAAATTTTAGTTTTTAAAATAAAGGGTATAAGTATTTTATGCAAATAACAAATATTTATTTTGAAAATATCTGTGTTCAAAGTGTAATTATATGAAAAAAATATATACCTTTGCGCCCTGAAATAAATCGGGGTGTGGCGCAGTTGGCTAGCGCACTTGCATGGGGTGCAAGGGGTCG
>JAISRS010000549.1 GCA_031273485.1 Prevotellaceae bacterium | reverse complement strand
CCGGTTTCTTTGCCGTATTTGCCGAGGGTTTCTATCGGACCCACTCCCATGCGGCTGTTGAATCCGTCGGCGTAACCGTTGCGGCGTGCGGCAAGGAAATCGACAGTCCAGCCGTCAAGGTTTACGCAGTCGATGAAATCGGCTTTGCCTTGCGCCGGTTTGCAAAAGTGCTCTTTCGAGGGATAGTAGGGATAGACGATGGAGCCGTCGCCGTCCTGATTGTCGATGGAAAACTGACTCCATATTGTTCCCTGACAGACGTGTATGTCTTCTTTTTCGGCGAGATATTGAAGGTTGTCGGCAGCCAGAAAACCTGCCAAGAGGCTTTTAGGACGAAAGCCGTTACCGACGAACTCGCTCACTTTTGCAAGAGCTTCGTGTATGTCTTTGTTGACCTGTTCACGTGTGCTGTAGGCATTGGCAAAATAACTGCCGGGGATAAACGTTACGTCGTCGCCGTATTTGTAGTGATAGGAGGCGACGAGTTCCCGGATTTTCCGGTAGTTTGCCGTAGTGTCGTGCAGCGCCAGCCAGCTGAACGCCCAGGTTATACGCGCTCAAGGAAAGCCTTTTTCAATGGCTTCACGGAATGTTTTGACGGCTTCCGGCGTGTGACGGTCGCGCTCGTCGTGTCCGACGTTTCGGTCACGGGCGACTTCGATTTGATTGACCCGGATGAAGGTGTTTAACGTCAAATAACGATGCCCCATAAGTGTTTCGGGGACTTGTGTATACAGGGTTTGCGCCCACATCGGAACGAGGAGGCAAAAACATGCAATAACTGAAATTGTTTTAATAGTATTCATTGTTTTAATTTTTTTATAAATATTTAGTTTATTAAAAGATATAAAGGTAAAACTTTTTCCTTTGATTGTATTTTAAAAGTCAGATTTAACCACAAAATAACAAGGGGGCATGCCCCCTTGTTTGCGCTACTGTGTCAGGTACTTATCATTGAACCGTCAACCCCTGCGTAAAGCGTTTCCGATTTTTCTACCGGCGACAAAATACGCTCCCCTGTGTCGTCTTCCGCTTGCAACGATTCGGACACCGATGTCGTTACACGGTAAACCTGAGAGGGATTCACTTCAATACACAGGAAGCGTTCCAATATCTCATTGCATTTTTCATAACACTCCAATTGACCGGCATACACCATCAACTCTTGCATACAAGGGCTTATGCCGAAGCTGTTTTTACGCCCTTCCATGTAACGGTTGCTTTTCAGTATCAACATCTCTCCGTAACGGGTTATCGTTTTTTTTCGTCTATCCGAGGTCACAGACTTTTCATTTAACTGGGATTCCATATATTGACGACCTAAATCACGCCATATTTCATCAAACCCTTTCTCGTAATCGTAGAAATTGTCTTTCTCTTTTAGCTTTTCCAATTCATCGTAACGGCTCTCCGCTAATGCCAAATATTCTTCTTGTGTCATAGCTGTTTATGTTATAATTTTTGCAAAAGTAATCGTTTTAAACGATCATTTGAAATGCACTTGATTATTATCTATAATAATTTAGCCTGTTCTTTTATTTATCTGCGCAAATCTTTATACTCTGCATCATCTGCGGACTTTTCAAACAGCCTCGTTATCTGTCTTAAACCGGACTTTTCAATATACGAATTTTTAAGTTTCATTTTTATATGCTCTCAGTTTTATATGTTTATATTCAATGAATTATCCGAAATATTGGAAATTAGAAGGCGTCGACAAATGTTAAAAAATATTAAAAGATGAATTAAATGATTTTTTATACAAGATGAATTAATTCATCTTGTAATTCTGTTGTTTTCAGAGAGATATAATGTTTATTGCTGATATTACAAAACTATATATTGTCTGTATATATTTCATTAAATCAGATTATTGTAGAAATCTATCTCCAATACAAGTATAATATTGATATTATGATTAATTATAGTACTTTTGCGAGAAATTTGCAGGAAATTAAAAAACATGGATTTAAATTGCAGTTTACATGAAAGATTTTATCAAACTTCGGTAACATAAAGCGAAAGAAATTAAAATATAGAATAATTTAGAATAAAGTTTTATTCAATAAAAAACAAAAAAAGAAATGAAAAAATTTTTATTAATAATAATGGTATTTATCTGTGTCAGTTCCATAGCACAGCACAAGGAAAAAGACAAAGAACTTAGCACACAGGCTGAGAATATTAAAAAGAAATTATCGTTGGACAACAAAACCGAACATTTGGTGTATAATGTTTTATATCACGTTAAAACAAGGATTGCGGATATTCCTTTGGGACATGCAAATTACGAAAAACTTGTTTCTTATGTAAATGACGAGAAAGTCGGTATGATGAAAGCATTGATGTCTGTCAGTAAATATAAGGAATATGAAAATCTGTTTGGAGCGGCAGATAAACAACAAATTGCAACAATTCTCGCTAAAAATACAGAACATGTTAAAAAATATGGAATCTTGTCTGAAAAAATTACAAGCGCGGATATAGAAGATAATAGCTTTTTGAAAAACGGAGAGAACGAAACAACAGAAGGCTCTGAAACAGACGACACAGAGAATATAAACGAAAATCCCAATAAAGAAAAATAAAATTATTAGTGAGTATAATTTGACAGGTTTTTAAAAAGAATTAATTGTAAAAGCAAATCATTTTTTGATTTGCTTTTTTGCTGGGTGTGCTAAATCCACAAATTACACTTGTCCACAGGTTACGCTACACTCCACCTGCGGTTAATAAAGTATCGTCCCTGCGGGATTTGGCGAATAGAGGCAACTCCGTTTCCGTAGGTTACGCTACGCTCCACCTGCGATTAATAAAGTGTCGTTCCTGCGGGACTTGGTATCATGCTGTTACCGTCTGTCCGTAAGCTAAAGCATACGGTTAATAAAGTATCGTCCCTGCGGGACTTACGGCTATGCCACAGAGTGTTATAGTTCTTAGCCTGACAGCTATGCTTGGGTAGGGGGGCTAATTCGTTCAATTAGTTTAATTCGGTGACCAAAAATAATTCGTGGATTACGGCGACCGAAACCGTAAAAAAGTCATGGATTGAAGCAATCGAAATTATTAACAACCGTAAAAAACAGAAAATGAATATAGAAACATTTATTAATCGAACTGTTCGCTCCATGACTAAAATACAATTTTCGGAACAGAAGAGGCACCAAGCAGATTCGAACTGCTGTAAACGGTTTTGCAGACCGCTGCCTAGCCACTCGGCCATGGTGCCGTTTTGAAGGCGCAAAGGTAATATTTTTACTTTATTAAAATCAAATTTA
>JAISRS010000430.1 GCA_031273485.1 Prevotellaceae bacterium | reverse complement strand
CCTGAAAAAGAGCAGTGTACAACTTCCGCAACCGGTCGGATAATCTATCGCAGATTGGATGGAGAATGGCTGGCCGCATATATGAAGAAAATGAAAACCTCCGGTTTCAAGCGGAAGTTCAGGGCAAGAAAGTGCGTGGTGGAACATCCTTTTGGAACGATGAAGTATTTGATGGGGCAAATCCCCATATTGTTGCGGGGCAAGGCCAAAGTTCAGATTGAAATGGATCTGTATTCAACCGCCTACAACCTGAAACGCATGTTGACACTGGAAACCATGCCCAAACTGCGGGAACAGCCGGCTGTCTGGCTGCCTGTACCTGCTTTTTTGCCTGTTTTACCGTTTTTATTCGCGAGAAACAGGATTTATTGCCGTTACAGACACTAAAAATAACAGTCATTAACAAATATATTCATCTATTTTATCAAAAAACGTTTTAACGAACATTGTTTTATTCATGTCAAAGGATGATTTTTTTTTCTTCCGTTTTGTCATCATCTTCCTCATCGTAGCATAGATCATCTAAAGCTAATTTCATTTTCCAAATATTGGAGTCAATCAGCGCTTGTTTCAATTTTAGGATTTGCTCGAAATCCACTTTTGTAAAGAAACTTAACTTATCCATTCCCAGATAAATTATTTCTTCCTTACCAAGAGATAACAATTCCTGAAATTTTTTCCCCTCAGGCGTGTTGTCGCCAACTATTGGTAGAAAAGTATTCACAACAATGTCATCGCCTCGAATTAGAAATGTAAAATATCCAATAGGAGGAGCATCGTCATCAATCAAACAGGCAAATAAATACCTATTGTCATATTGCACTAATTTCAAGTAGCGACTGAAAGCATATTGAAATAAAAGATTATGACAGGTTGGACTGAATATATCCAAACGTTCCCGAAATCGGTGAAATACATGAGACTGCACGTACATATTAAAAACCTTCTCTTCCTTTTCTTTTTTAAATAGCTCGTTTTGCTGTATTGTCAGTGGCTTGGGCAAATACAATCCGTCGGCAGGTCTGAACAAACGATACGTTTTCCGATATATATTGTTAATAGAAAAATCTTTGTAACTACTCAGGTATTAAAAAGGGTTCGATAATTATTGAATATTATGGAATGATTATTAAATTTGCATTATGGAAGAGATGATATCCATACCACGTTCAGAATATGAACAACTGAAGGAACAGATCGTGTCGTTGAGTGCAGCTGTGAAACGGCAGGAGGAGGAATTGTCCCTGTTGAAAAGTTGAAAAGCGGACGTAGCAGCCGGACAAGCTCTACTCCTCCCTCTCATGATATTGGCCGGAGCAACGGGAATTCCTTGCGTTCAAAAAGCGGGAAGAAGCCGGGCGGTCAATGCGGTCACCAGGGCCATACCTTGCCAATGAGCGATCATCCTGACAAAATAATTGAGCATGCAGCCGGTTATTGCAGGAATTGCGGTCAGGATTTGCATGACATTGAGGTGCATTCCCGCACTGTCAGCGAGGAGATTGAAATTCCGCCCGTGTATCCGCGTTATATTGAACATCAAAGTCTGGCCAGGATTTGTCTATGCTGCGGACTGGAAAACAAGGGTGATTTTCCACCGGACATAAAAGCTCCAATCCAGTACGGAAGCAGCGTGCAAAGCATTATTGGTTACTTGTCAGTCTTCCAGCACCTGCCTTATAATCGCATCAAGACATTGCTGCGTGATATGTTTCATCCGAATCTGTCGGAGGACAGCATTGACAATATCCTCGAATCCATGAGCCGTAAACCGGACTGGATTTACCGCGAAATACAAAGACTCATAAAGAATCAGACGGTGGTCGGATCTGAAATATGAAACATCAAAGTCAAGACCAAAGTATCGGGTCAGTTCCGCAGAGACGGCAAGGGAGCTGACCGCTTTGCCAGGATTCGTTCTGTTATTGACACTGCCATCAAAAACAGACAGGAGGTCTATCCCGCTTTGTACTGCCTGGCAAAAGTGTAAACCCCATCTCTTATTTTTCTACCTGAGTAGTTACAAAATTTAATCGCTTAAAAATATTAATTTCGATTTTTTTATATACTTTTGGAAATCTTATAATTAAAATGTAATTAATGGCTATTATTCTCTCTACAATTAAGGATGCGGTAAAAGATGTTACAGATGCATATGTAGATACATATGACATCATAGATCTAGACACAATAAACGAAATTAAGAAAATACTTAAAAGACATTTTTGTCGTCTACGTGAAGAAATAAACATAATAATTGAAACCAACTATGTGGATAGAATGTACCGCGATATATATTATCATTATATTTCTACTAAATTAGATTCATATCCTCGTAATTGTATAAGGATTTCGCTATTTGATGTAAAAGTGACTGAAGATCTTTTTTATGATTATGATACAACAGAGAAAGTAAGAAAAGAAAAGAATTATTTGGGATTTTATGTATTAAGACCAACTTTTCCGCAAATTATCGGTCGTAATGTAATATCTCCTGGAGCTTTATTGAAAGAGCATAATAATTTTAAAACTTGTACAACTTGTTTCTCCATGACTGCAGCAGGTGTGAAATTTGATGTTGTAGGTTTTCCTCATACTTCTCAAGATGGGGAAATGATTTGCTGTGCGGACGTTACAATTTGGGCTATAATGGAATATTTCGGAAATAAATACCCTGAATATAGTATTGTTTCACCATCCAAGACAATGAGTTTTATTAGGAGTATATCTTTTGAAAGGCAATTGCCTACAAAGGGGTTATATATTGAAAGTATTTCATATGCATTAAGGGAATTGGGATTGGGACCTAAAATTTATTCTCGTGATGTATATAAAAAAGACTTTGATAAACTTTTTGGATGTTATATTGAAAGTGGAATTCCCATTGCGGTTGCCATTGAAAATTATTCTAAAGTTTCAAGGCCTGATAATAATCATGCTCTTGTATGTACTGGTCATGTGATCGAAGATTTTGAAAATTGTAGAAAAATCATTGAGGAGGATTTCAAAGAAGAAAAACACAATGGAAAAACAATTAAAATTTTTGATTGGATTCAATCGAAAAAGAGTTTATTTTCGTGGACGATAATTTACCTGTTTATAACAAAGCAACACTTTCAAAACCTGTTAATAATAATGCAAGAGCTAAAATTAGCCATTTTATTGCCCCATTATATCCAAAGATATATTTAGATGCCAACGAGGCTAAAAAGCAAATATATAAATTTGTAGAACAAAAAATGTTTTTTCTTTTACCCGATTATGATGACAGAATTGTATTGAGAACATTTTTGTCATCCAGTAGATCATATAAACAATATATTGCACATAATAAAGAGATAAATGTGGATTTACAACATATAATTGTTAATCTAGAACTCCCTAAATTTATCTGGATAGGTGAACTTTCTGTCCCTGAGCTTGTTATAGATGGCAAGGTTAATGGATTAGTGATGCTGGACGCAACCGAACCCCGTTTTCATGAAAATAAATCTTTAATGTTATTGACTAATTCTACGAGGGTTGCATTCAAGGAAAATGGTATATTTGTAGAGGAAGTTTTTGGTGATTATAAAGAAAATGAATTGGATAAGAACGAAATTCAAATAATTGGCGTACCTTTACAGCCGTTTAAAAGATTTGAAAGTAATATCAAAAAGTTTTAATGTTTTAGTGATAAAAAAGTTTTTATAAAATATATTTATATTTTAGCGTTTGATTAATAGATAATTAATAATTTGAATAGGATGAAAATACTTAAAAGAGCAGGAGTAGGAAAATTTATCCGAATCGAAAAAACTAAATCAGAAAGTAAAGCTTATTCTGCAAAAAAGAAAAGATTCGAAAAAGAAATGACCATCGTTAGAGCAGACTCTATTTCCAAGAGTTTTCGTTCCAGTTTATCTGCTTCAAAGATAGTTCTTAATGGATAATTATCCATTGGAGATCCATTTTTGTTACTAATCTTAATTATACCTCTCTGCCTATATTAAAGATTTCATGTCTGAATTAGATTACTATGTCCACAGTCTACCATTCCAGTGAATATAAAACTGCAGAGGATTTTTATAATTTCCTTATTAATCAGTGTGCTAAAGCAACCGAGAACAAAGACTATCTGGTAACTGCTTTATTGGCTTATGATGCAACTAATCCAGAACTGGTTGAATTGTTTTCCAAACCTACTTTGTGGAAAGCTTTAGATGATAAAACAGGAGATAATATTATTTTGTTCTATTTGGACTTTATCAATTTAATTAGAGAAGAATACGAAAAGAAAAACAATAGTACAGGAAGGAGAACCCGATTTCCAAGTTCTCCTGTAGTTGGGGATTTGGTTGGAATAGATGTCCCGGAAGATGAAACTCCAGCTTCGGTAACTTCATTTATACTCGAAAAATTAGGGTATGATGACTATTCGGCTCCTAAAACTCCGTTTGTTGTTTTGTTACAAATTGAAAACAATAATATTGTTCGTAATTTTTGTTATCATCTTGACTATGAAAACATGCATGATAAAGATGCTTACATTGAGCTTCTAAAATTAATTCAACGTATCACAAAACAAATTAGCAAAGTTCAAAGGAACGAAGACATGGATTATAATACGGTTTTTAATCTAGCAGTGCAAGGGACGGACAATAGGTTCGAAAAGAAAATAAAATGGTTTTTTAAGATAGGTAAAACAGGTCTCGAAATAAAAGGGGCATTATGAAATAGATTGTCTTATATGATAGTATTATGTTAATTTGTTTTGATCAAATCTCTTGCTAATACTTTGCATATTTCGGGATAAAAAATTAATCCTGACTTTGTTGTCCCGTTAGGGCATAGCCGTCAGGCCA
>JAISRS010000439.1 GCA_031273485.1 Prevotellaceae bacterium | reverse complement strand
GCAATGTTTGCAGGAAAATTTCTCGATTGAATTTATCGCAAAAATAACATCTCTTCCGGTTGAGCAAGTGGAAAACATCATAAAAATCTTCAATAAAAAAGTATAAAGTATAATGAAATATATTCCTTACAGTATTATTATAGGTAGTTTACTGATAATTACAATGGCTTCCTGCGGAGTGGAACGAAGGCTGAAAAAAGCGGACGCCATATACGAAGCGGGAGGATATGATAAATCGGCGGGACTTTACAGAAAAGTGGCGCCAAGAATAAAAGACAAAGAACGAAAAGCCGCTATATTCTTCAAATCGGGCGAAGCTTACCGTTTATCGGGTAATGCCGCTTTTGCCGTCAGAGGATACGATCAAGCGATCAGAAACAATTATCCCAATCCGATTGTATTTCTTAGAAATGCGGAAATGTCATTGGTGAACGATAATGTGGAAAAAGCGCAAAAACAATTGGAAAGTTTCAGAGAACTGGAACCGGATAATCGACAGGGCGCCGTTTTACAACAGTCGCTTGACCTTGTTAAATCCGGAAAAACGGAAACACCCTACAAGGTGGAAAACGTGAAAGAATTTAATTCACGTTATCACGATTTTGCTCCGACGTTCGGATCAAGCGACTATGAAACTGTGCTGTTTACATCATCACGAAGAGAAGGTAAAGGAAAAATAAAAACGTATGAAGTCACAGGACAAAAAAATGCGGACATCTTCAAAGTCACACTCGCAAAGAAAGGCTGGCAAAAACCCGAACCTCTGGACGACGCCATTAATACCGGCGACGAAGAAGGCGCAAGCGTTTTCAATTATAATTACACCACATTGTATTTCACGAGGTGTCGGCAGGAAAGAGGCGAAAAATACGGTTGCAGCATAATGCTGTCAAAGGCTCAGGGCGATTCGTGGTCGGAGGCGGAAAACCTGCAAATTGTGAGCGACAGTCTGCTGGTGGCACATCCGGCGTTGTCGTCGGACGGACTTACAATGTATCTGTCCTCAAATATTTTCGGAGGATATGGCGGGTCGGATTTGTGGCAAATCAGCAGAGGAAGCGAAGACGATAATCTTTGGAGCGAACCGGTGAATCTGGGCGATAGGATAAATACCCCCGGCAATGAAGTCTTCCCGTCGGTGAGGAAAGATACCCTGTTTTTCGCCTCCGACGGACATCCCGGATACGGCGGTCTGGATATTTATAAAGCGTATAAAAACGAATCGGGAATATGGACTGTTGAAAATATGGGCAAACCAATCAATTCCAATGCCGACGACTTCGGAATTGTTTTTGAAAATGAAAACGAACGGGGCTATTTTTCCTCAAGAAGAAAAGGCGGACGAGGCGGCGATGATATATACTCATTCAGGATGGATATACCTGTGATAGAGTATTTCCTGAAAGGCGTTGTGCGTGACGCAAAAACCAACGCACTGATAGCTCGCGCCGAAGTCGTTCTGAGCGGAAGCGACGGAACTTCGTTGAAACGGACTACGGAAAAAGACGGGTCGTTTCAATTCCGGCTGTCGGGAAACACCGATTACATTGCGGTGGCAAGACGCGATGGATATTTTGCACAAAAGTCGGGAACAATATCCACCGAAGGAATCACCGAAAGCAAAACATTTACGGAAAAAATACTGATGGTGTCCTTCAGGGAACCCGTTGAAATTCCCAACATATTTTTTGAATTCGGCAAAGCCGATTTGTCAAAGGAATCAACCGGAGCTTTGGACGAACTTATTGCACTGATGAATGATAATCCGAAAATAATAGTTTCTCTTATTGCCCATACCGATAACAGGGGTACAGAGGATGCAAACATGCAATTGTCGCAGCGAAGAGCGCAGGCTGTTGTTGATTATTTGATTATTAACGGAATTGACGAAGAAAGGCTTAGCGCTTCAGGCATGGGAGAATCGACGCCGAGAACAGTAACAGCCGCTATTGCTCAAAAGTATCCGTTCCTTAAAGCCGGTCAAACGCTGTCGGAAGAATTTATTAACGGGCTGGAAAACGAACAAAAGGAAATTTGTCATGCACTGAACCGCAGGACGGAAATTCAGGTGTTGTCCGACAATTTTAACATCCCGCAATAACCCTCTATATCATTGCTTTTCATATAACGTTTCCTTATATGAAAAGCAGTGAGTTTCCAAACAGTGAACAATTATTTCGAGTTTAAACAATTCACCGTAAGGCAGGACAAAACAACTATGAAAGTAGGCAGCGACAGCGTTTTGCTCGGCTCGTGGATTACGGTAAACGGAACGGAACGAAATGTACTCGACATCGGCACAGGCACGGGTCTGTTGGCGCTTATGACGGCTCAAAGAACGTTGAACGCGAAAATCGTTGCTGTTGAAATAGATTTACTTGCGTATGAACAGGCTTGCGAAAATATATCACGTTCGAAATGGAGTGAGAGAATCACTGTTGTGAACGCCGATATTAATGATTATCACCCTCAAGATTGTTTTGATTTGATAATCTCCAATCCTCCGTATTTCGAAAACTCGTTAAAATCCATGGATACCAGAAAAAACTTTGCACGTCACGACGACAGTTTGTCCCTGCAACGCCTGATTGACTGCGTTCACAGGCTATTGTCCGACAGCGGACGTTTCGCCTTAATACTTCCCGCACATAGAATATCTTCCATTGTGAAACTTGCCGAAACACACTCGTTATTCCCCGTAAAACAACTGAATGTTAAACCGAAAGATATTAAACCGGTGAACAGAGTAATAATGGAGTTCGGTCGCAAACAGGAAATATTTGAGGAAAATACATTAACTCTAAGAACCGACACCGGAAAATATAGCGACGATTATAAGCATATCACCACAGATTTTTATAAACACTTGAGGGAACCCGCTAAAAACTGATTTTTCGACGTTCAATGTCAATTTTATCAATTTTTAAATCGTCATTTATAATCGGTAAACTCCGGCTTAAAAATCTTGTCTGCCCTGAAAAATCAAGTTTTTAGAAATTCCCTATAAATCCTTAAGCTCCAAAACAACAGGACAGTGGTCGGAGAACATGATTGTATCCAAGATGTCCGCATTTTTCAGTTGAGGTTTCAATGGTTCGGTTACCATAAAATAGTCGATTCTCCAACCTAAATTTTTGCTCTTGGCGCCGCTTCTGTAGCTCCACCACGAATATCGCTGCGGTTCGTTGCTGTGAAATTCTCTAAAAGAATCAACCCAGCCAAGCGCCACAAATTTATCGAACCAGTCTCTTTCTTCGGGCAAAAACCCGGATACCTGCAAATGTTTATTGGGATTATTGATGTCGATTGGTTTGTGGCAGATGTTGAAATCGCCGGTTATTATTATTTTGGAGCGGTCTTCTTTGAGTTTGTTCAAATAGGTTGTGATGTCCTGCAAAAACTGCATTTTCACCGATTGCCTTACTTCTCCGGTTGTTCCGGAAGGAAAATAGGCGGCTATCACCGTGATATCTCCAAAATCGGCGCGAATAACTCTGCCTTCGGAATCGAACAGGTCTGTGCCTATGCCCTTAGATACAAAATCGGGAAGGATGCGCGACAGTAAAGCCGTACCGCTATAACCCTTCTTAAACGCAGGATACCAGTAACAATTATATCCCATTTGTTCAAAATCCTGCACGTTTATTTGTTCCGGCGTCGCCTTAATTTCCTGAAAACATACAACGTCCGGCTGCTCCGATTTAAGCCATTCCACCAAGCCCTTGTTCACGGCAGAGCGTATGCCGTTTAAATTTAATGAAACTAATTTCATGTTCTTTTCTTCTTATTTAATATTTAATTAATCTCTTATTTTTGTCTTTTTGTCACCGAATTAAACAAATTTCAATCCACATTTTTTTTCAATCCACGATTTTTTTTTAATCCACGGTTTTTTTTTAATCCACGAATTACACGAATTGCACGAATTTTTAATCCTGTGGATTTTTACGAATTACACGAATTTTTATCCTGTGGATTTTACGAATTGCACGAATTTTAATCCTGCGGATTTTTACGAATTACACGAATTTTTATTTATCCGTAAATTTATCGTTCATCGTTCATCGTTTATCGTTCATAATTCATAATTCATCGTTCATCATTCATCTTCTGTATTTATCATTGTCATCTTCCAGAATTTTGAGATAGCTAAGATAGCGGCTTTCGCTGATATCGCCCTGTTTGACGGCTTTTTTTACGGCACATTCCGGTTCGTGAGTGT
>JAISRS010000417.1 GCA_031273485.1 Prevotellaceae bacterium | reverse complement strand
CTTTATAATGCTCTAACCCGTGGGATGGATTATGTAGAAAAAGGTGCGGCTCAATATCAGCAGCAATTCGTGCAAAGAGAAGTAAAAATTTTCAAAAAACTCGCCCTAAAATATAATTGCGATATCTCTGCATTACAAGAGGTTACATGAGTTCGTCATTGGTAGATGTAGAGACGCAATGCATTGCGTCTCTGCCATAGCGCCTCAAAAAAAATAGCCGAAAATCCTTTGTCGAAAGACCGATGATTCAATATAAGGGGATTTCTTCGGGGTATTTGGGGATGAAATTCGGCGACATATTCGGTATGGATGAACTTGTGTTTATAAAACTGTTGAATCCGCTCTGGTTTATTCTCGGATAGTATCCTATTTTAAATTCGATGGTGCGGAATACCAGCAAATCGTTTCTTACTCTGATTCCCAAGCCCGAACCCCAAAAAATATTATTTTTATTCAATAAAGTTTTTTCACGATTTTTGATCCATCCGAAATCCACAAAAGAGTAAAAGAGAAAGCGGAATCCGAAAACCGTCAAAGAACTGAACAAATCGCCTTCGGTTTTGAACATAAGTCTTTCGACTATTGTGGCATCCGTTCCGAAATGTCCGAATTTCATGGACGGCATTTCGTTGATTGTAGGTTGATGGTTTCTGAATCCGGGTATGTTGTTTAATCTTTTTGTGTAATCGACGTTTAAAAAGTGTCGGTATTTTTGGATTCCGATGTTGAATAACGGTGAAAACATGTTGGTTTTAAGACTAATCATTCCTTCAAACGGTCCGTGCTTGTCGAAAAACGAAGATAAGGCGCCTTCAACATAGATACTTCCGATTTTAAATTGCTTATTGGTAGCTATTTTTACGGACGAATACAGACCCTCTTTGTTAAATTGCGACCATTTGGAATAGCCTATTTGTGTCGAAATATTGTATCCGTAGGCGAAATTTTCGATTTTTCCGAAACTGTTGACCATATAATCGCGGAAATATCTTTGTTTAAAAAGACTGAATTGCAATAGAATCATCTGATTTCTTACATATTGATAACTGTCGGTATTTTCCGGTTTTAAAACGCGTTTATACAGGGGCATTCTGTCTAAAAAGCGGGTTGAAATCACAAATGTATTGTCAAGTTTGGTGGGATTGAAGGCGTAGCCTGCCGAAACCGAAAATTCATGATTATAAGTGGGAGATACAGAGTCCCATACAGCGTTGTTGAAATTCATTTTCGTTTGTCGGAAATTGATTTGTCCGAAAACATTCAAGTTCTTTTGCAGCGGGCGTTCAACCGAATAGGAATGATTTTGAGAAACAATGTCATCAACATACGAGGCATCGATGTTGACAAAAGTATGCAGGAGATTGGAATATTTGTATCCTAATCCGAATCCGAAATGTCGTTGCAGATTTATATTCAATATCTCTCTTACACTCACATTATTTCCCAATCCGAGGAAGTTTCTGTCGTATATTTCAAAATCGACTTTTTCGGCAGATATATTTCGTGCATAAAAGCCGATAGACCAGTTATCCTGTGCAATAACCGTCACGTTAGCCATTTTGTCCGAAATGGAATCTATGGAAATGGATACATTATTGATGTATTCCATGTTTCTGATAAAAGTTTCCGTTTCCGCTATTATCAGAGGGTCGATTTCCTGCCCTTTTTTGAACAGTAAATTATTCCGAAGAACCCACGACCGCGTATTTATATGCGATTTGTTCCCGATTCGCTCGAAGCGGTTTATGTTCGACATCGAATCAAGTTTAACATTATAGCCGAACGGCGGTAAGATTATAACTTTTATATCGTTGATTATTTTTCCTTTGAAAGGGGCAAATTGCGCGTCGATGGCAACAGGAGGAGCGCTTGCGGTGTCTATCACGGGTTTGCGGGTGAGGACAGAGAAAATTTTGCGGGTAATTTTCTTGCCTGACATTATTTGCTGCACTCGCCGGTAGATTGTTGTATCGGATTTTGTTGCAACGCTCCGTGGCGCTTCCGAAATAAGTAATGAATCATCGGATTGCGCTACTGCGTTTTTAGCGAAACAAATCAAGAATACCATTAAACAATAAGGTAAAATCCAGAATAAGATAGCGGTATTAGCGTTTATTTTTCCCATTTACAAATCAATTTGTTCCGTATTAATTTATCGTCGTATTAATTAATTGCGCAAATATAACTGATTTTAATGAATAATCGACAATCCTCATCAAAACATTTTAATCCACGAATTACACGGGTTCTTGTCACCGAATTAAACAAATTGAACGAATTTAAAATCCTGCGGATTTTTACGATTTTTTTATCCACGTTTTTTTATCCACGTTTTTTTTTATCCACGAATTACACGAAACGTAAATTCGACATAATCAATTACACGAATTAAAATCCTGCGGATTTTTACGAAACGTAAGTTCGGCGGAGCCAATTACACGAATTTTTTAACCCGTAAATTCATCGTTCATCGTTTATCGTTCATCGTTAAAGACATTCGTAATTTGTAATTTGTAATTCAATTTCTACCTTTGGGCAAAATTTAGTAAATGAATATGAAAATTTTCAAAAAGAAACAGACCATAAATTATGAGGGACGTCTGTTGGATTTGTCCACGCCTGTGGCGATGGGAATATTGAATGTTACACCGGATTCTTTTTATGCTCAAAGCCGCGTTTCGGGCGAAAAAGAGATAATTACACGCGCCGAAAATATCATCTCCGAAGGAGGAACAATAATTGATGTCGGCGCCTACTCATCGCGTCCCGATGCGGCGAATATAACGGCTGAAGAGGAATATCGCCGACTGAAACCGGCAATATCGCTGATAAAAAAACATTTTCCCGAAACATTTATCTCTGTCGATACTTTTCGTTCCGACATCGTGCAACAACTTTATGCCGAATTTGGCTGTTTTATTGTCAATGACATATCGTCGGGCGAAATTGATAAAAGGATGATAAGCAGTGTGGGAAAATTGGGTTTGCCGTACATAGCAATGCACATGAGAGGTATCCCCGCAACAATGCAAAATGAACAGAATTGCGTCTATAACAATATAGTAACCGATATAATATCCTATTTTGTCGATAAAAAGAAAGAGCTGGCAGAGGCAGGTGTTACGGACGTAATTATAGACCCCGGATTTGGTTTCGGCAAAACACTGTCGGGTAATTATGAGCTTCTCGCGGGAACGGACGCGTTTAGAATACTCGAACAACCCATACTTGTGGGAATATCGCGTAAATCGATGTTTTATAAACTTCTCGACACTGTTCCAGAAAAATCGCTGCCCGCTACAATTGCCGGCAATATGGTCGCTCTGCAAAAAGGCGCCGATATTTTGCGGGTACACGATGTGAAAGAGGCTTGCGACACAATAAAAATATATACCGAAATACAAAAGTTTTCCAAGTAATGGAGTTTATAAATTTCTCGTTTATTGATATTATCGACATACTGATGGTGGCGTTTATTCTTTATCAGGTATATCAACTGATAAAGGGTACCGCCGCTTTAAACATCTTTATTGCAATCATCCTGTTTTATGTGATATATCTCATAGTTCGAGCTTTAAAAATGGAACTTATAAGTATGATACTCGGACAGTTTATAGGAGTTGGGATGATTGCTCTGATTATACTGTTTCAGCAGGAGATACGCCGGTTTTTGTTGCATATCGGAACAACATACATAAGTAAATCGCGCAATTCCGTCATCAGTCGTTTTTTCTCCAAAGCCGACCATTCTTTCACCGTCGCCAGCATTGTAGCGGAAGCGTGTAACAATATGGCAGGTAAAAAAACCGGCGCGTTAATTGTTCTGGGTCAAACATCTTCGTTGCAGATATATGCCGAAACGGGCGATATTATCAATGCCGACATTAACGTGAGATTGCTGGAAAATATATTTTTCAAAAACGCTCCCCTCCACGACGGCGCCGTAATTATACTCAATAACAAAATCTACGCAGCCAGATGTATGCTGCCTTCGAGCGAAAATCCGAATATCCCCGCATATCTCGGAATGCGCCACAGAGCCGCCATAGGCATAACGGAAGCAACCGATGCTATTGCCGTAGTTGTTTCCGAAGAATCGGGAACAATATCATACGCCGAAGACGGAAAAATAGAGCGAAATATCTCTCCCGAACAGTTGATAACCCTACTCGAAAAAGGAAATTGAACGCTTTATGATGGTATTGAGAGATAGAAAAAAATCGTATAAAGCAGATATATATAAGTGTTTGCGTTTGTCGCTTTACACAAATACATAAAGTTTAACAATTTTTATTAGCGCCGATTCGTAATAACGCATTACCTTTGCACCCGTTAAACAATAATGTTTAACTTCTTCATGGGTTAAGTTTTAGGTTAAGGAAGAGAGAACAGGTTTTGAACTTGTTCTCTCCTTTCTTTGTATGAATGATGAAAATCCGTTGTTCGGGGGATTTTAAGGTCTTTAAAGACCTTTTAAAACCTGATTATTATTTTCTGCCGCGTTTGCCGGTGATTCTTTTAGCTTGTTCATTGCCATTGTCGGCGGCTGTTTGATACCAGTACATTGCACTGACTTCGTCTTCTTCCACTCCTCGACCCACAAGATAGCAGTTTCCAAGTTCAAATTGAGCTACATCGTGTTCATTTTCCGCTGCTTTACGCAACCAGTCTATTCCTTTTTCCAAATCCATTGAAACTCCTTCGCCGTTCAGCAATAGCATGGCGAGTTCGTATGCCGCGTTATAGTTTCCTTCTTCGGCGGCTTCCTGCAACCATCTGCAGGCTTCCGTCGGATTTTTGGTTGTGCCTTTTCCATATTTATAGCACCAGCCCAGGCGGTATTTTGCAGCGTTAAAATCTCTGTCGGCGGCAATCAAAAAATATTTAAATGCTTTTGCTTCACTTGCTTCCACTCCTATCCCGAAAAGGTAACATAATCCTATACCTTCCGATATGTAATCTTTTTCTTCGGCTTTTTGATAATATTGGAAGGCGTCGTTATAGTCAACGTTTTGTTCTGTGCTGTACAGAAAGTGATCGCCCAGAGCCAGCGCTGCAAAAGGAGAGTTGTTGTGATATGCAAGATTCAGATATGCAAGTCCTTTTTCCTTGTCGGGATTAATCATTCCATAATAATAATAGCATCCGAGTTTATATTGTGCATGAGGATGATTTGTTTCGGCGGCACGGTTCATGTATTCCATTGCTTTTTCGGGATTAAATTCCGTGCCTCCGTATTCGATTTCGTAAGCTATACCCATTTCTACGTTAGCGTCGGCGTCGCCCAGCTCGGCTGCCTGTTTGAAATATTGCAGTGCAAGCTCCGGATTTTCGGGACGTCCTATAGCATATTTGTACATACGTCCGATATTATATAATGCGTCGGCGTTTTCGGCGTCGGCGGCTTTGGAAAAATACTCAAAAGCCTTATCCGTATCAGCTTCAACGGTGATGCCGTTCAGGTAATAATATCCCAATTTGAGATTAGCCAGATGATAATTGTCTTGGGCTGCAATTTGGTATAAGTCAAACGCTTTTTGGCTATTTTGTTCTACTCCGAATCCGTCTTCGTAACACAGGGCGAGTTCTACTCTTGCGTAATTGGAATTTTGTTTTATTGCCCGATGGAAATATTTTATTGCCTGTTCGGGGTCGGGTTCTCCCAAAATTCCCACTCTGTGGTATCGTCCCATCATTTCTGTGGCGAATAAATCGCCCCGTTCCGAAGCCGCAGTGAAGTAGTAGCCGGCTGTTATATAGTCGCTTTCTTCCGTAAATTCCGCATTTTGATATCCCAGAGCCAGGCGTGAGGTTGCATACACATCGCCTTTGTTATATGCCTGTTCCAAAAGTGTTTTGGCGGTTTCAACATCCTGTTTCGACGCTTCCTTGTCAAGCAGGTAGCAGGCTTTTTCGGTCAGGGCGTTCACCGAACCGTTTTCAATTGCCATGTCAAGATATTTCATTCCCTTTTCAATGTCTTGGTAATCGTCGTCATGAAGGTATATTAATGCGATGTTGTACATGGCATTTTCGTCATAATAGGCAATTGCTTTTTTGTACCATCCGATTGCCGTTTCTACGTCGCGGAAGTCTTGATTATAGTAATAGAATTGACCGAGAAAGTTTGCCGCAAACGATAAATTCCATTCAAAAGCGTCTTTCATCATCTCTATCGCCCTGTCTTTATCGCCTTCTATTTCATTTGTTATAATCATAAACGCCTTTTTGTATTTGCAATACGGGTTGTCCGATATTTCCATGCCTTTATCGTAGGCTTCCGCTGCTTTATTGCTGTTTTTCAGCAGTTCTTTGTAGAAATCTCCCAAAAGATGCCATGCCTGATATCGCGGAGGAAGGGATTCGATGTGACGTTTGATGTTTTGTTCATACTCAAGGTGATCGATGCCCGAATTAAATTCGGATAAAAGAAGATATGTGTCGGCTTTAGGATACCCCTTTTCTTTTGATTTCAATAACAATGCCTTGCCCCGTTCTTTATCCGTTTCGGCAAAGCTGATTCCATAATATAAGTAATATCCATAGAGAGATAATGCCAGAGGATTTTCGAGTTCAATTCCTTTAAGCATATATTCTTTGGCTTTGGTTTTGTTGCGGTGAGGAAAGCGCCCGTTACCGTACAGACTGCTTAATTCCGCCCATGATTCATCAATGCCTGCGTCTGCCGTTTTTTTGTTAAATTCCACAACCGCGGCAAACCATTCCGCATAATCTTCATCGTTGAGATTGGTGCTTGAATGTAATTCTTTACCGTTGAAAAACATTTCAGTGCGTAAATTCAGGATATTATCATCCATTTTGCCGGTATCCATAGCGGCTTCACAGATTGCCATGGCTTCAAACCATTGATCCGGAGCGTTTATGTTATTTGGTATTTCCAATATTTTTACTGCTTCCGCAGACAGGGCGTCGGGATTTTGTTTCTTCCCGGTCAATAGTTTTTGATACTGTTCTTTAAATGCCATTTTATTATTGTTTTAGTATTTAATTATATTTCGAACTGTTTTGATGAATAACGGAGAGTGTTACCTGTTATTAATCAAAATCGACCGCAAAAGTATAAAATATTTCGGGACTTCCATCGACACAGTTATGAATTATTTGAGAATGTTTCGGACATCATTGTTCTAAGGTCTTTAAAGACCTTAAAGATTAAAAGGAAAGTAAACCCTTCTATTGATATTATTGTCCTGCGGACAATGCCCCGTTCGGCGTAGCGAGACGCTACGCCGCAGTTCCACGCACATCGGCGGGGACGCACGGATTACAAATCCGCGCGAGCGGCAGCGGGGCAGTTCCACACACATCGGCGGGGACGCACGGATTACAAATCCGCGCGAGCGGCAGCGGGGCAGTTCCACGCACATCGGCGGGGACGCAGCGGCGGGAGGTTTTTCACTGACTGCCCCGTCTGTTTTCTCCTTTGGGAGGGGACAGGGGAGGTTTTTTGTTTTTTGTGGTGTTGAAATGTATAATTTTAGCCCGTTGATATGGGGTTCCGTCGGTGAAAGCCGGCGGCATAAAGGTGGCAACGTACTGTAGTTTTTCTTCAAGACTGTTAAAAGTTTGTCCGCTTTTTTCGCAGTACGCATCAATTAGTTT
>JAISRS010000415.1 GCA_031273485.1 Prevotellaceae bacterium | reverse complement strand
GTCATTGGTCTGCTGCCTACAGGAGGAGGGAAATCGCTTACATATCAGTTGGCGGCTATGCTTCAGCCGGGCATTACCATTGTTATAGATCCGCTACGTGCGCTTATGAAAGACCAATATGATGGACTAATCAATAACGGAATAGATACATGTACTTTCATCTATTACACTTTAAGAAGGACTGAAGAAATAGACATGATAGAACAAGACAAAAGAGAAAGAGAAAAGAGAGAAAAGCAAATGGAGTCATCTCAAGTGCAGTTTGTTTTTCTTTCACCGGAACGTCTGTGTATTTACCGGTTCAGGGAAAGACTGAAAAGAATGAGGGATTTACATGTATATTTTGCTTACGGAGTAATTGACGAAGTACACTGCGTGTCCGAATGGGGACACGATTTTCGTTTTCCGTACCTGCATCTGGGACGTAATCTATACAATTATGTATGTTCAAAAGATCAAAAAAAACATTTGACTTTGTTCGGATTAACCGCAACCGCTTCGTTTGACGTTCTCGCCGATGTGGAACGTGAACTGTCGGGTGACGGCGCGTTTCCGCTTGATGCGGACACGATTGTTCGATACGAAAATACGAACAGACTGGAATTGCAGTATAAAATTGAGAAAGTGCCTGTAAATGCTGCAATGAACAGACAGGAAGTGTATAGAGCAAAACAAAATTTTTTAAGAGAATATATTAATCAAATACATATATATATCAATGAATTACAAACAGAAACGTCACTTAAAAGGATAAAAACCTCTTTTGCTGAACGTCAGGATACTGATTACGAATTGATAAATACAGATTTGAGCACTAATGTTGACGCAAATTTTTATACACGGCAAGAAATATACTCGCAAGCCGGCATTGTTTTTTGTCCTCATAGAGATAATGCCGGAATATCCGTTTTCAAAAACGAAATAGCTTTAAGACCAGTTATTCCGCAAATTGGAACTTTTACGGGCGGCGGTGATTCTGATGCTGATTTTACTTCATTTAACAATTTGGAATTATTTCGAGACAATAAATTACCTCTAATGATTGCGACCAAAGCCTTTGGCATGGGAATAGATAAACCAAATGTGCGGTTCACAGTGAATATGAATTATTCCGATTCTCTCGAAAGTTTCGTACAGGAAGCAGGACGTGCGGGACGGGACCGAAAAATGGCTCTGTCAATTATTCTTTTTGCAGAACATGAAGCAGACAACGAGACTGTAATGTATTTCCACAGGAACAATTTTAAAGGTATCGAAGTAGAAAAACAAATCATGCGTTGGTTGTTAAGTAAATTATCGATGCCGATTTCTCATAAAAATGACGTAGAATTTCCTCAAACAGAAAAAGTTGCTAATTTTCTTAACAAATTATTATCTACTCATGAAGGTGAAGTAATAGTGGCTTTTATCTCATATAATACAATAATTCAATTATATAAAGGAATCAAAATAAATAGAATTTTAGAACAGAATATAACAACACAAATATTTACTGTTGAGTTGGAAAACAGAACAATAGTAAACGTTCCGGAACAAGATATAATTGAAATAGATAAAGCCGGAATAGATAAAGCTATTTACCGTATGTGTTGTATAGGATTAATAGATGATTTTACACAAGATTATGCAAAGAAACGATTTAGAATTGTTACTAAACGAAAAGCAGATGGAGAGTATTATCAAGGATTAAAACGCTTTTTGATGCGTTATTATTCCGAAGAAAAAGCCGAACAGGAAATACAAAAAGTCCCAAATTACAGGGGAGAGAATGAGATACATAAATGTCTCGGTTATTTAACCGAATTTATCTACGAAAAAATAGCTGTTAAACGGAAACGCACTATTGACGATATGCATACATTCTGCATACAGGGTTTGGACGATACAAAAGACTGGAAAGAGGTAAACGAAGATTTGAAGGATTTCATTTATTTCTATTTCAACTCCAAATATGCCAAAGATGATTATGAAACGGAAAAGGGAGAACCGTTTTCGTTGACCTCAGATACGGATAGAGGGAAAAAATCTTCTTTTGACATATTATTTAAGTATTTACGGGTTATTGACGAAGACGTTTACGGTTCGAGCGGATCTCCAAAAGACAGTATAAAGCATCTACAGGGCGCTGTCAGATTGATTCGTCGCTCACTTACAGATACGAATGCAGCCTTATCCATGCTCAATGTATTCTGTTTAGCTTATCTCGGAACAAATAACAATGAAACACTGGAAGAAGAGTTGGAAAACAGTTATAAAGAGGGATACATGTCTTTTTTTGAAGACGAAGAAGATAAATATTCGTTTTACAATAACACAAAGAATCTGACAGAAAAATTTAAAAGTATTCCCCTATCGAAAAAAACACTTACAGATATTCAGGAATGGAGCTTACATTGTGAATTGAACATACATAATAATTGGTTAGATAATTTCAAAAAATCTTATATAAAATGAGTACAAATGACATCTTAAAATCATTAGTGGATTTAGAGCAGAATCTGAAAGATATTGATTCTGCAAAAGAGCAGGTAACCCAGGTTGTTGCTTCTACGGAAAAATTGACAGACGCAATTAAATCGTGTGAACAAAGTCTTGGCGGTATTTCATCGAACATTGAAAACATAATTGGTGAAAACAATACATTCTATTCGGAAAAATTAAAACATCTGTCGAAAGAAATAGAAAAATTTCAGGATGAAACATCTCGTCTTGTTGATACCGATTTTAATGAGTTGTTCAACGAGTTACAGAAAACATTCATTGAACAAACACGAAAGGATGTAAACGTCGAACTCCAGAAAATAGATGGTAAGGCTAAAGAACTGCAAACTAAAATTAATGAACTACAAAAGGAATTGTCGCGTCTTATTAATATCGATTTTAATGAGTTGTTCAACGAGTTGCAAAAAACATTCATTGAACAAACACGAAAGGACTTAGAAGTTGAACTAAAAAAAATTGACAACAAAACAAATGACTTTCAAATAAACATTGATGATCTGAAAAAACAAATTGAACGACTTGAAGGTATTGATTTGGAATTGCATTTTGGTAAACTTCAAAAGACACTTTCCGAAATTTTTGGCGCTATCAATTCCGTTAATCTAATTTTATCCGACATTACCCAAACGTTTACGAATGTTACTCAATCTTTAGGTACAATTCAAAACACAATAGAAGTACAAAATAGAGAAATAAAACAGGATATTAAGAATTTCAGCGATATAATAAAACATCATCTGGATATACAAGATGAGATTGCTGAAAAAAACAAGGACTTGATAGAAGATTTATTAATGAAACAGCAACAACAATTAGAAGCATTGGCAGAACAAAATGCGTATTTGAGAAAAGAAATAAAAACAAATAAAACTATTCAGATAATAATAGGCGCTTCTTTACTTCTTCTGTTTATATACGCGTTTATCTTAGCCAAATTATGATTTTTTAGAAACATTATATTATTCAATTAATTACCAATCATGAAAATTAAAGTTATCAATTTGATTATTTTAGACGAGAGCGGCTCAATGGAGTCTATAAAGAAAGCCTCCAGTAGTTAGTAGTGCTGTGGGGATTGTGAAAAAGTAAGATTTAACATTTAAAAATAAACTATTATGACAAATAAAACATTCGCAGCAAAGCTGCACAACATCGAAAACGGTCTCCTCGGAGTGAAGAATAATTCGGAGATACAGGCAAAACTGAGCGTTTTCGGCTATACGCCCGAACGCATGGAACAGGGAGAACAAGCAGTAAATGAGGTAAAAAATCCGTACAGCAAACAACTGAGCGAAAAAGGCGCCGCCCAGCAAGATACCGTCGAACGCGATAAGGCTTTTGACGAAATATGTAACCGGTACAGCGACTTTAGGGCTATTGCACGGGTGGCGCTGTACGAAAAACCTCAGCTGCCGGAGGCGCTGGGGATTGTGAAGAAATGAAAACAACAAAAAAATGATAAAGAATAGAGTTTATATTCAATACTTGTATAAAGCATTCATTTCCATATCTCTTTTAAAACAAGCATTATAAATATTTATTACATATAATGTCTAATATTTAAAAATTGAAAAATAATATGAAAAAGCCTAATCAATCAGACAATGTAAATAGTTCGGAAATAATGGAAAATATTATTAATTTGGCATTTAATACAAAGGATAATCAATTTATAAAATTCATCAAATCTTATGCACAATAAATTTTGTGTGATTGATGAAGAAATTGTCATCAGCGGTTCATACAATTGGACCAATAAAGCGAAGCAAAATCACGAAAGTATTACCATTATCCGCGACAAAGAACTTGCCTGTCAATTCCTGAAAGAATTTAAGAACATGCAGGTACAGTATTTCGGAAAAGAATCGAAAACGATTATTCTTGATTATACTCAACTGTGTATTCGTCTGGAAACGCTGAAAAACGGTATCTTACTGGAAGACGAGGATGACATCAATTTTCAATTGCGGAAATTAATACCCGTGAGTACTCTCCATTCCGGCAATCCCGTTTTAGAGGAGATTATAGAAAACACCAAGCGGAAACAATACAGTCAAACCATTGCATTAATAGAAAATTTTGTAAGTAAACATCGCTCTTTGGCGGTTTATATAGACCCCGATATTGTCGCCATACAGTTGGAAATAAAAGCATTGGGTATTCAAATCAGTTCGTTGGAAGACGAAAAGGCAGAGATAGAAAAAGTACTGTATGCTTTCAATCTCCGTCACAATCAAGAACTCGGGCGCTTGATTCTCCAGATATTGCAACTGCGCAAAGAACGGTTGCAGGAAGAAGCAAAACACGATGCCTCCAAAACGAAAGAAGCCGAGGAAGCCGAATCGGACTATGAAGGATTCAATCAATCGTATGAGAAAAGTAAAAAGCAGCATATAAATACATTGGATGAGAATCAACAAGCCGAATTGAAGCAAAAATTCAGGAAAGCATCCAAACTGTGCCATCCCGATGTAGTCAATGAAGCACAGAGTAAATTGGCTCATGAACTGTTTCAAAACCTCAAGAAAGCATACGATGATAATGATTTATCAGCAGTTACCAAAATATTATCGGATCTTGAAAACGGTATATTTACAACTAAAACAGCCAGCGTTGGTGAAAAACAAAAGTTGAACACAATTGTCATTCAACTTCGCATCAATCGGGATAAATTGGAAGAAGAATTGATAACACTTAAAAAATCGGAAGTTTATCAAACGATACTGACGATTGAAGATTGGAATCTTTATTTTACGGATATGAAAGAGAAATTGCAAAAAGAATTGGATGAGTTACAAAAAGAGGTCATGTTTTAAATCCGAGGCGCTGGGAATAGTGAAGAAAGACAGAAAAGCGGTAAAACAACAGAAAATTGATAATGAAGAAATAAATTAAATTATTATGGAATATAATGGGCGTTATGATAAATCACGTACCCGCTTTTCTTCACCCAGTTTTCAACAGTATTGGCGCAGGGAATACGTTTCAAATCCCACGCCATCAGATTGTTCAACAAAGATAGAACTGTCGTTACCGACTTAAAACTGATATGGGCTTTCATATACATTTCCACGCA
>JAISRS010000409.1 GCA_031273485.1 Prevotellaceae bacterium | reverse complement strand
CGGTTTTTCGACAAAAACATTTTTCCCGCTCAACAGGCACTGTTTCACCAGACTGTAGTGCGAATCGGGGTTTGCGCTGATAAAGATTCCGTTTATATCCCTGTCGTTTAAAACGGATTCGAGGTCGGTTGTCGCCTGCGCCCCAAAATTGTTTCCGTTTATCAGATTAGCCGTTTCACTGCTCTTGACCACAATGTATTTGAGCGGCAGATGCAGATAATCGACGACGGGATACAGGTTGTTCATGCTGTGATTGCCGATACCGATAAAGGCATAATTTACAGCGAATTTATTTTGAAGCATGCGTCTTTTGCGCACCTTCTTTAAAAAGTCTATCATATTTTTGATTTTTATTTATTAGCAGATTTAAATGTCCGATTCCAACACGGACGGCACGGTTTGCAGTACATTTTGTAGCGCAGTCGCCTCTGTGAGCCGCAGCGTCGCCCGCGTGGATAGTCGATTTAAGAATATAACAGGAAACAGTTTGTCGTTTTCCATTGATTGCAGGATGAGCGCGACAAACGATATTAAGCAAGAATAAAATAAAATTTCGATTCATGCCGTATGATGATGTATGATGAATAATATTAAATGATAAACCCCATCTCCACAAAAACCCGGAGATGGGGATATAATGCTTTTTTGTAAAATTTTGCTTAGATTGCTGCGACGGTACGTGCTCTCTCTCTCTCTCTCTCTCTCTCTCTCTCTCTCTCTCTCTCTCTCTCTCTTTCAAGAACTATGCCAAAACAGCAATCAACTACCTTATTTGTCGGATATTTATGTAGAGAAATACTATTTAAAAAATCTAAAAAAAGATACATATTTTTTGTTTTTTTTCTATTAATTAAAAATGTTCAATGTTCAGCAAGAACGTTCAGCATTTTTGCGGTTGCAAAGGTATAAAGTTTTTTTGAAGACATAATATTTTTTTGAAAAAAGTTTATAAAAATTGGCTAAATCTTATTTTGAGGCGCTTTAGCGACTAAATAAAATGATACAAAATATCAAAACCTCCGTTTGTGCGGATTTGTAAGAGGGCGTCTTAAAAGCAATTCAGCACACAGATAACGCAAATTATTAATTTGATAATATGGCTTATTTATCTGCGAAAATCCTTTTCCCTTATTTGAGGAGACATGGAGAGGTCGTCTGCGTGCTTTTAAGACAGCCTCTTCTGCGTCGTCGTAAAGGCGACCTTTGCGTGGTCGTCCACACAACGGCAGGCGGATACCCAACGACAAAGGTGGTTGTTGCCATATTTTTACCATAAAAGACAAAAAAATCTAATGTGAAATACGCTCAAAGAACCTGAAATATTATCGACTGGAAATTTTTTTTTTTGATCCAAATAAGTCTGATTATATGTATTTTAATGTAACAATATGTATTTTTTTTCAAAAAAAATTAAAAAAAACTATTGTTTTTACAAAAATGTGTATTACTTTTGCACCCGAAAGTTGGTTTTTTCATAGGTTAAGTTTTTTAGGTTAGAAAAAAGGTAGGCTCCCCGCCTATCTTTTTGTTTTTACAGGGCAGTTCAAATTATGAATTATGAATTTGTGGATAAATGTCTGAACCTTGATTAAAGGATTTACAGGATTTTGTCGTTGTAGAAAAAATTCGTGTAATTGACTACGTCGAACTTACGTTTCGCAAAAATCCGCAGGATTTTAATTCGTGTAATTCGTAATAATTCGTGGGCAAAGAAAAAAAATCGTGTGATTCGTGTGATTCGTGGATTAATAAAAATCCGCAGGATTTTAATTCGTTCCATTTGTTTAATCCGGTGACAAAAAATCGTGTAATTTCGGCGACTAAAATAATCCGTGAGTAATCGGGTTTTGTATAACTTTTTTAGTTCTTAATTTACAGCTGATAAGACTTCTTTTTTGGGGGCAGTGTAAAAAAAAATTCTTTGATATTCCTGAAAAGTGGTACTTTTGCACGCAATTTTTAAATTACAATTAAAGAGTTAAACATGTCGGATCGATTAGAAGATGAGGAAATAGAGAACACGGAAAAACAAAGCGGATATGCAGAGGGAGAAGACATTTTACCTTTAGAATCGTCTGAAAAAACGGGTAAATACGATAGTCTGATAAATGATGCGCAAACGCATCGCTTGTCGGGGATGTTTAAAGATTGGTTTCTGGACTATGCCTCGTATGTGATTCTCGAACGTGCCGTGCCACACATCGAAGACGGACTAAAACCGGTTCAGCGACGCATTCTACACGCAATGCAACGGTTAGACGACGGACGTTTCAATAAAGTGGCGAATATCATAGGGTTCACAATGCAGTTCCACCCACACGGAGACGCCTCAATAGGCGATGCGTTAGTGCAATTAGGTCAAAAAGAACTTTTGATTGAAACGCAGGGCAATTTCGGAAATATTTTAACAGGCGACGGCGCCGCAGCGCCACGTTATATAGAAGCCCGACTGTCGAAATTCGCTATTGAAGTCGCTTTCAATTCCAAAACCACAGAATGGATGGATTCGTACGACGGACGTAACAAAGAACCAATAACTTTGCCCATGAAATTCCCGCTGTTACTGACGCAGGGCGTTGAAGGCATCGCTGTAGGTTTGGCGTCTAAAATATTGCCCCACAATTTTAACGAACTTATCGACGCCTCAATATCCTACCTCAAAGGCGATGATTTTGAGATTTATCCCGATTTCCCGACAGGCGGATTTGCCGATTGTTGCAATTACAATAACGGACGAAGAGGCGGCAAGGTGAAAGTGAGAGCAAAAATATCGAAAATAGACAGTAAAACGCTTGCTATTACCGAAATCCCGTTCGGATATGATACATCCCGTTTGATTGAATCCATTGTTAAAGCCAGCGAAAAAAATAAAATCAAAATTAAAAAAGTTGACGACAACACCGCTCGAGACGTGGAAATCCTTATCCATCTGCCCAATGAAACTTCGGCGGATGTAACTATCGACGCACTGTATGCGTTTACGGACTGTGAAATATCAATACCGGTATATGCTTGTGTGATAAAAAATAATAAACCCGCATTTATTGACATAAAGGAAATTCTTACCTTCAATACCGAACAAACAAGGTCTTTGTTGGGTAAAGAATTGGAAATTAGGATAAATGAACTGGAAGAAGACTGGCACTATTCCTCTCTGGAAAAAATATTTTTTGAACAAAGAATATACAGAGAATTGGAAAAAGATTCGATTTCGTGGGAAAATCAGCTTCAATCCATCGACATAGCCTTCAATCCGTTTAGAAGTCTGCTGAAAAAAGAGATAACTAATGAAGATATAGTGAAACTTACCGAAAAACCGGTGAGAAGAATCTCTAAGTTTGACATAAAAAAAGCCGACGAACATATTAAAAGCGTTGAAGAAGAAATAGAAAGCGCTAAAAAATCTTTAGCCAATCTCACTGCATATACTATTGAATATTACAGGAGAATCAAGAAAAAATACGGAAAAAATAAAGAACGGAAAACAGTAATAAGAAGTTTCGACATTATCAAAGCGGCAGAGGTGGTTGTGGCAAATCAGAAACTGTATGTGAATGAAAAAGAAGGTTTTGTCGGTTATGATATGAAGCGTGACGAAAACGCCAGAGAAATATGCAACTGTTCGGATATTGACGAAGTTATAGTATTTTTCAAAACAGGAGTTTACATCATAACAAAAATCTCCGAAAAGGCTTTTGTAGGGAAAGACATTCTGTATGTGAACATTTTCCGTCGGGACGATACAAGAACAATCTACAATATGATTTTCCGCGACGGACGCTATGGAGCTAATATGATGAAACGCTTTTACGTAACCGGCGTGATGCGCGACAAAGAATACGATGCAACAAAGGGTAGTCCGGGGTCGCAGGTGCTGTATCTCAGCAGTAATCCGAACGGAGAAGCCGAAATATTGAAAATATTTCTTAAACCCCGTCCAAGAATGAAAAAACTTATCGAAGAACTTGATTTTTCAACTCAGCCGGTTAGAGGAAAAGCCGCCGGTGGCGTGATTCTCAGTAAATATGCCATCCACAAAATTGTGGTGAAAGAAAAAGGCGTATCTACGCTTGGAGGGCAAAAAATATGGCTCGACAGTGAAACAAACAAACTTAATAACGAGGGAAAAGGATTATATCTCGGAGAATTTTCCGGCGACGATAAAATCCTTGTGATCACTAAAGACGCCAATTATTATACAACTTCATACGATTTGGTCAACAGATATGAAGACGAATTTTTGCTGATTCAGAAGTTTGACCCCAATCAGGTTTTCTCCGTGATATATTTCGACGCCACACAAAATGCATATTATGTGAAACGGATGACCTTGGAAACAACGGTTAATAAAGAAAAATTTATAGACGAAGACCCTGCCTCTTATTTTGTGGAACTGTCCACAGACAAATATCCGCAGATAAAAATTGTGTTCGCAGGAAAACATATCGACCGACAACCGGAATTGCTGGACGTAGAAGGATTTTCGCCGGTGAAAAACTGCAAGAGCAGAGGACGTAAACTCTCTGCGCGCGAAATAGGCAAGGCGTTTTTCATTGAACCGTTACATAAAACGTCGTCCAAAACAATACAAAATGATTTGTTTGATGACCAAGATTTATTGTAAATACATGGAAATGTTTTAATGACATAAAACAGAATTTGAAAATTAAATTTATTGATAACTTATATAAAAAAATTATTTATGACACAAAAAATTAGTGAAGTAAAAACAGGTAAAAAAGCTGTTATATTGGTAGATATGTTGAACGATTTCGTCACCGGACCTCTTGGTTGTGACCGTTCTAAAGCAATTGTTCCGGCGCTCGCACGATTGGTGGCAAAGGCGCGCGAAAACGGCGTATATGTAATCTATTCAAATGACTGTCATTTGAAAGGCGTCGATGGTGAACTCGCTCTCTGGGGCGACCACGCAATAAAAGGAACTAAGGGCGCAGAGGTAATAGCCGAACTCGCTCCGCAAGAAGGCGATTATATTGTCCCCAAAAGAAGGTACAGCGGATTCTTTCAAACCGACCTTCATCTCCTACTAAGAGAACTTGGCGTTGATACTGTGATAATGACGGGACTGCACGCTCACATGTGCGTGCGACACACAACCGCCGACGCTTATTGCTGGGGTTTTAAAATTATTGTACCAAAAGACGCCACTGATTCCTTTACCGAAGAGGATTACAATATCGGTATAAAGTATTTAAAAGATGTTTACGGCGCCGAAATTACAACAATCGATGAACTGATATTCTAAACTGTCGTAATTTCATATTTTTAATTCATGTTGATTATAGAGACGCAACTCTTTTGCGTCTCTATATGTTTCCGGATGTCACCACGAATGTCTTTCTGTCATCGAATGTCTTTTTATCCACGAATTACACGAATCACACGAATTTAAATCCTGCGGATTTTTACGAATTATCACAAATTTTTTATCCACAAATTTCATTATTATTATAAAATACACTAATTTTGCGCAGTTCTATAAAAAGAAAATTTACTGAAATGGCGAATAAAGAAAAAAAGAATGATGTTTTGAGATTACCCTCAGAATTGCTTTATGGGAATGAAATAGACGCTCTTAAAATTGAAGACGAAAAAGAAAAAAAACCCGCAGGATGGCAACTGTCGCCCAAAGCGGTGTTGAAATTTATTGTCGGCGGCAAAACGACGGGACTGAATATCACACCAAAATATATAGGACATAACCGTCTGGTGGAAATTGCAATAGCAACTTTGCTCACCGACCGTTCGCTGCTCCTGATAGGAGAACCCGGAACAGCAAAATCCTGGCTTTCGGAAAACCTCACAGCTGCAATTTGCGGCGATTCCGCAAAAGTGATCCAGGGAACCGCCGGTACGGGCGAAGAACATATCCGCTATTCGTGGAATTATGCTATGCTGCTGGCTAACGGTCCCTCGGACGAGGCTCTGATCAAAAGCCCGATATACAGAGCTATGGAAACAGGTTCGGTTGCAAGGTTCGAGGAAATCTCGCGCTGCGCCTCCGAAGTGCAGGACGCTCTGATATCCATAATGTCCGAAAAAACAATTGCTATACCGGAATTGAACAAGGAAATCCCCGCCAAAAGAGGTTTTTCCATTATTGCAACAGCCAATACCCGCGACAGAGGCGTGAACGACATGTCGTCGGCGCTGAAACGGCGCTTCAATATCATTGTGTTGCCGCCGCCGGCAGATTTGGCTACGGAGGTATCCATCGTTTCAAAAAGAGTTGCCGAAATATCGGCAAACTATAAATTAAAGGCGGCTTTACCCTCTGCCGAATCCGTCGAAAAAATAGTTACAATATTCAGAGAACTAAGGCGGGGCGCAACTTTAGACGATAAACAAAAACTGAAATCTCCAAGCGGAGTCATCTCCACTGCCGAAGCAATATCGCTGATAACAAACAGTATGGCGCTGGCTGCAAGTTTCGGCAACGGAAGTATCTCGGACGAGGATTTGGCTGCCGGACTGCAAGGCGCTGTGGTGAAGGACGAAGAGAAGGATAAGATTGTGTGGAAGGAATATCTGGAAAATGTGATGAAAAAAAGAGGCGCCGCATGGAGGGGTCTTTATAATACCTGTTCGGAAATTAATACAATTTGAATCATGAAAAGTGCAAAAGAGATTTTTTATAAGATTTTTTTATTTGTTACACACGATGTGTGGCATTTGAATGTGAACGTTCTAAGTAAAAGAAAAGCTTTTTGGATACGTCAGCTGAAAGTGTTGCTGATCACCATTCGGGAGTTCACCAACGGAAAGGTCACGGTGCAAGCCTCGTCGCTGTCGTTTTACCTTCTGTTGTCGATAGTTCCGATAGCCGCTCTGGTATTTGCCGTTTCGGCGGGATTCGGAATAGACGGGCAAATAGGCAAATGGCTGACGGAGATTTTCCCCGATCAGCAGGATGTTGTTACTAAACTTCTGGAACTTGCCGAATCGGCTATAGACAATGCGCGGGGAGGATGGATAACGGGAGTTGGGATAATGATATTGCTATGGTCGTCGATGAGTATGTTTGTGAGGGTGGAAGAGGCTCTAAACGAGATTTGGCAGGCAAAAGTCAATCGCTCGTGGACAAGACGCTTCGCCGATTACATGTCGATTATGCTGATCGCTCCCGTTTTACTGATTCTCTCCAACAGTATCACCGTAACTTTCCGGTTTTATCTCAATTCCGTAACGGAACAGATTCCTTTTCTGGGAACAATCACCCCATGGCTGTTTACGGTGCTGGTGCCTCTGATTCTGATCTGGATACTGTTTACCTTTATTTATATGGTGATGCCTAACGTGAAAGTGAAATTTATGCCTGCGCTGATTTCAGCCTTAATCGCCGGCACGGTGTTTTATTTAGTCGAACAGCTTTATCTTTTTTCGCAAGTCACCATATCCAAATACAATGCCATCTACGGAAGTTTGGCTGCCATACCGCTGTTTCTGCTGTGCGCCAAATTTGCCTGGCAAATCGTTTTGCTTGGCGCCGAACTCTCGTTTGCGTATCAAAATATCGACAATTATGACCATAAGTCGCTCGACAGAGGTAATATAAGTTATCGCAATTTCACCATATTTGCGGTGTATGTACTAAAAAATATTATAATGACTTTCAAAGCGGGAGAAGCTCCGAAGCCGGTGTCCAAACTGTCGGAGGAACTGGGGCTTTCGGTGCGGTCGCTGAATATCGTGATAGAGGCTCTGTGCAGTTGCGGACTGACTTTGCCGGTGAGTACCGAAAACAAGGACAATGCTTATGTCCCGTCCATGGATATTAACAGGATAACTCTGGAAATGGTTCTGAATAAAATATCAACTTCCGGCAGTGTGATGACTTTGGATAAACCGAACCCGGACATGAATAAAATTACGCAGCTGATAGATAATATCCATAATAATATTAAGAAAAACAATCCGATGAGGATAATTGATTTATAGATGAAAAAATTATTTATTGCGCTTCTGCTCGTTTTTGTTTCGTGTTCCAAAACTTTGATTCCGGAAAATACTTTGGCTAAAATACTCTATGAGATGTATCTCACGGAAGCCATTATTGCGTCGCAGGGCGAATTGCAATCCTCTGTGATTGATTCCACAAGAGTGTATGAACCGATAATCGAAAAATACGGATACAGCTTAACCGATTTACGCAAAACAATGATTGCCTACGCCGCCAAAAAGGATAAACTCCCGTCGGTTTACGAAAAGGTGCGCGCAATGTTAGCCGACGAAAAAAGGATTTATCAACCATTGGCGCGAATCGAAAAATTATCCAAAAATATCTACATCGGCAGCGATTCCATAATGGTCAAATCAAGATCTTTCAACAAACGTCCCTTTAACCTCATAACTCTAACGGAACAGGGAATATATGATGTGTCGGCAAGTTTCTTTTTCTTTAAAAACGACAGTACCAAAAATCCCAAAATGACGGTGTGGTTAGAATCGCGTCTTCACAAAGATTCCATTGTAGGAAAACAGGAAGCGGATTTAATCAAAGACAGTCTGTTTAATCATTATTCGCTGAAAGTGGCGTTTAACAATCCCGACTTCAACCAGCTTAAAGGCTTCTGGCTCGATTTTGAAGAAAAAGTCGATTCAACAAAGCTGACAAAACCCGATTCAAATAAGAAACAAACCCTAATTACCAAACCAA
>JAISRS010000396.1 GCA_031273485.1 Prevotellaceae bacterium | reverse complement strand
AGCGGAAAAGTATAAATCCCCAAATAAGGGCGATTCCGCAGAAAACATTATGCGATAATTTAAATTTCGTCAAATAGTGTTTGTTCATAATATATTTGCTTTATTTATTAATACTCTTTATCCGAACCATGATTTACCCGATTAAATGATTTTCATGATTTCGTTCAAACTATTTATTTTAATTTCTAATTTTTTTATTCTCCGAACCATGATTTACCTGATTAAAGGATTTTCATGATTTCTTTACTTTAAACTTTTAATTTCTCAGAGGCGGCTCCTGAACATATTTTCCACACATCGGGAATTGTTTTAATTCCAAACACACTTTTCCTGCGCGTGAAAACCATGAATGAACTCCAAACACACTTTTCCTGCGCGTGAAAACCATGAATGAACTCCAAACACACTTTTCCTGCGCGTGAAAACCGTGAATGAACTCCAAACACGTTTTTCCTGCGCGTGAAAACCGTGAATGAACTCCAAACACGTTTTTCCTGCGCGTGAAAACCCTGAATGAACTCCAAACACGTTTTTCCTGCGCGTGAAAACCGTGAATGAACTCCAAACACGTTTTTCCTGCGCGTGAAAACCGTTAACAATATCAAAATACGTACAAGCCTAAGTCGATTTAATTCATAATTAAAAATTAAAAAACGTTCATAACTAAAAGACAAAATAAAAACACCCCTCGGAGTTTATATAAACCCTTCGGGGTGCCATTATTAATTGAAGTTATCCGTTTCTAACTTCTACCTTTCAAAATCAATAGCCCGGATTCTGCGGGTATTCGTTCGTACAACGGTCGATGTGAGTTTGCGGAATCGGACGGAGCAGGAATTTATTATCCCACTGTGTGCCTTTCGATATTACCAGCGGATTCAACATAGCACGTTCGGGAAGTTTGCCGAGACGTTTCAGGTCTGTCCAGCGGTACCATTCGCCGCACAGTTCGCGACCGCGTTCGTCAAGAATCATGTCGATATCAAGCTCGGCTTCGGTGATTTCCATCTCCGCCTCTTTGCCCGGATATGCGGCGTTGCGACGTATGGGGTTGAAATACTTCAGAGCTTCGCTTTTGTTGCCTGCTCTGAGATACGCTTCGCTTGCCAGCAGATAGGCATTCGCCAGACGGAACAAGACATGGTCGCGTCCGCCGGGGCTGTCGTTAGCTCCGGGACGTTTAGTATCCTCATACTTGATTAACGACGGATAGATACTGCGATAACACTGGTAATAAATATTGTCATCAGGGTGCGACTTTTCTATCGCCGGAACGTCATCAGGATTGTAAACCTTGATTTCGGGACGCGCGTCTATCTGTGCCTTTGTCCATGCACGTTTGGGAGTAATGAAAATCGTATCGCCCCGATTTCGACGAACGGTATCTTCCACTCCGTTCAGTTTGTATCTATAATCAAGTCCTGCGGTGTTACACAGCCAGGTGTCGCGGAAATAAGCCTCGAAACGGCAGTCTTTTGTTTCATCTATACTGTTGAGCAGATGGTTTGTTATCCTGAATCGCGCCCAGGCTTTTCCGTATTCAAGAGAACGTTCCATACCGGCTACAGTATGATAAGTGCCGAGATAAAACATGTGCGCCTGATTCTGAGTACCGCCCATGCCGGCTGTAAGGCTCTGCGGCAAATCGTGATAACAGAAGATAACTTCCGAGTTTTTGCCGTCGTTATCTTCATCAAATACCTCGAAAGGCGACATCAGCTGGAAACCTCCATTTTCGATAATATCCTTGAACAGTCCGGCTGCCTCGTTCCATTGAGTAGCCGTACCTCTCGAATCCGACAAAAGGGCGAAACCCAGCATGAATTTTCCAGCCCATCCGCTCAAACGTCCGAACTGACTTGGATTAGGCGGAAGATTGTTCGCCGCAAAGCGCAAATCAGGGTATATACCCTCGTCCCATATCGTATTGACAGGAGTACGATTAGCTTCGGTAGCCGCGCCTTCGCTGGCTTCGAGCGAAAAATGTACATCTCCGAAGTTCATGGTAAGATGGAAATACGCGTTCGCACGGAAAAAACGGGCTTCCGCCTCGCGTACCTTCTTTTCATCGTCCGTCATACCTTCTGCTATCGGGATGTATTTAGTCGCATAATTACAGTAATTAATAATAGTATAGGCATTATTCCATACGTTGGTTATGTCCCCGTCCGTAGGAGTTGCGGCATACCAGTTGAGAGCCAGACCGTCAAAGCCTTCGCCCGCCTGTTCGGTATCCGTTCCAAACACATTGATTTTGTGTAACGGATTAACAGGATTCTCAAAACTGCGCGAAGCCTGGTATATTCCGGTAATTAAAGATTCAATACCATTTTTGGTTTGATAATATCCCCCAGGAGATAAAACCGACATGGGATGTTCTTCAAGGTCGCAACCTGACACTAAAAATAACGAAACCGTTAAAACTAAGATTCTATTATATATCTTTTTCATCATATTGATATTTAAGAATTAAAAACTAAGATTTAAACCAAATTGATAAGCCGTCACCATTGGATAACCTCTACCCGTATTTTCGGGGTCGTTGCCTTTGTATTTCGGCGCATACACATAGGGATTGCTTATGTTCATGAAAAATCTGGCGTTACTCACGCTAAATTTTTGAGTAAATTTAACAGGCAAGGTGTATCCGAGCGAAACATTTGCCAGACGTATGTACGACAAATCAAAAAGCGCATAATCGCCAAGACCGTTTTCGCTGTTGTTGGGACCTCCCGTTTTAAACGCTCCGTTAGCATACGCAAAAGGATGTTCGTTTGAGCGGTTTTCGGGCGTCCAAAATTCTTCCTGAATCACATTGCGACGCCCCGGTTCGCCCGTCTGGTATTCGCTGCTTCCGCCGCGTGAGCCTTGACGGGTATAGATATTTACATACAAATCAATTCCCTTATAGGCTAAAGAAGTATTCAAACTGCCTATCCATTTCGGGTCGGTCGGAATAATTACGCGGTCTTCGGTAGCCCGTATTGCCGGCTTGTCAGGTTCTTCGTTTGTAACGTCCAAAAGTTTGGGCCAGCCCGGTTGGGCGCCGTAAACAGCTGCTGCATCGGCTTCTTCTTCCTGCCAGACGCCAACCATGTCATAACCGTAATACACGCGTATCGGCTGACCGATAAACCATGACGAACCGACGTCGTCCTGTTTGTCTCCGTACAAATCTACAATCTTGTTCCTGTTCTTGTAGAAAGTAATACCCATATTCCAGACAAAGTCATCGTTACGGATAATATCTCCTCTCAAAGTCACCTGAACTCCACTGTTGTTGATCTTGCCGATATTCATCTGGTAACTGGCAAAACCCGATGTGTAAGGCAAATTACGCGGCATTATCAAACCGTCGGTATATTTGTCGTACAGGTCAATCGTACCGCTCAGTCTTCCCTTATAAATGCTGAAATCTATACCCAGATTGTATTCGGTTGTTTTCTCCCAAACTAAATTCGTGTTGGGAATAGTGTTGGGTATATAGCCTTTAACAGGGGTATTATCAAATGCATACCAGTTTGGACCGCCAAGGGCGCCCAAAGTTGAATAGGGAGCAATACTCATTTTCCCGACATTACCATACGAAAGACGCAGTTTCAGATTGTCCAAGAACTTATCTTTCAGCGCTGCCATAAAAGGCTCCTCGCCGAGTAACCACGAAACGGCGAATGCCGGATATTGCGTCCATTTATTGCCGGTCGGCAGACGAGATGAACCGTCGCGACGGAAGGTTGCAGTCAGAAGATAACGGTCTAACAGCGAGTAATTCACCCTTCCCATAAACGACATTATTGTCCATTCGGTCAATTTGCTGCCTTTTTCCAGAACGGTGCTTGCTGTTCCCATATTGTAATACAAACCGTCGAAACTCATATCTTCCGTTCTGAGCATTAATTCTTTGTTCTGGTAATTTTCGGTATTGAAAGCGACCATGGCGTCAATACGGTGGATTTTGGCAAATGCCTTATTGTACGACAGGATATTATCGAAAGTAGTCGCCAGTATCGTATTTTTCTGGTAACGTGCAGCCGGCGGCTTGGTACCCTGCCTGTCGAGCGTCATAACGTCGTCGAACCTTCCGTTATCGGAATTGGCATAATCGGCTCTCAGAGCAACTTCGTAGTTCAGATTATCCCAGATGTTCCATTTCATTGCGGTAGAACCGATGATGTTATATTCGAAAACTTCGTTCAGACTGTTTTCGGCTTCCATAACAGGGTTTGTTTCGAATGCGTCGGTGCCTACATACAGTTGCGGATTGCCGTCCTTGTCGTAAGGACTTGCCAGTGGAGTTAGTTGATACAAAAGATCGACAGCGCCTGTAGCGTGGTCGTTTTTGGAATATGTTCCAAGTATTTTTGTAGTAAATTCCACACGTTTCGAAGGTTTCAACTTGTTGCTGAAATTAAGGTTATAACGGTCGTATCCCGCATACGGCACAAGAGATTCCTGAGTCAGGTATCCCAGAGATATGACGGTTCCCGTTACTTTCCCAGAAGTGCTGACGGTGAGGTTATGATTCATATTGAATGCCGTTCCTCCATACACAAGCCCATACCAGTCGGTAGAAACGCCCCGTTCTATAGCCTCCTGCTGCATAGCGTCGAAAATCTGTCCGTCATAATCGCCCTGCATAGTCTTTTCCAGGGTTGCATCGCCGATAGAGCTGAGGTTTCCACTGTTGAACCATGCAGCCCGTTTGTAAGCGGTAAACTGTTCGCCGTTCATCAGTTTCGGGCGACGGGTTACTTTGTCGAAACCTGCCCAGCCGTTGTACGTAACGCTTGTTTTTTCCGCTCCTACCTGCGCCTGCTTTGTTGTCACAATGATGACGCCGTTAGCGCCTCTTGAACCGTAAATTGCAGCAGCCGAAGCATCCTGCAAAATGTCCACCGAAACGATGTCGTAAGGATTGATAACCATACTCGAACTCTGCATCGGCACTCCGTCAACTACCCATAACGGGTTGTTATTACTGATATTGGAGTTAAGGACATTGTTTCCACGGATTTCGATTGCCGGATTTGAACCGGGTTCCAAACCTCCGGGTCTTACGTCAATCGGCATCTGAGTTTTCAGGATGTGGTTCAATGACGGCAGATTGACTTTTGCTATTTCTTCGGAACGGATGGAAGTAACCGAGCCTGTCAGGTCGCGTTTTCTCACCGCTCCGTATCCGATAACCACTATTTCGTCCAGTTCCTGTGTCGATTCCTGCAAAGTCACATTAATAACCGTTTGACTTCCTACAGTGATTTCTTCTGTAACAAATCCTAAAAACGAAATTGACAATACTGCATCTCCTGATACATTATTTATCACATATTTTCCGTTTATATCGCTAACGACACCGTTATTAGTGCCTTTAACCGTAACACTTACGCCTTGTAAAGGCGCTCCCGAATCGTCGCGGACAAGTCCGGTGACGGTTCCACTCTGTGAGAATACCGGCTGTATGCTTAATATTCCTAATAAAGCCAGCAGAATGGATATTCTCGTGAATTTAAAACTTTTACAATGAATTATTTTCATAGCTGTAAACTCATTTTTTTAATTTAATTTAATTGTTTTCTTTAAAATTTATTTTAATTAACTGATTTTTATACCTTCCGGTATATATAATTTGAACTTTTTGATGATGGAACACAGTATCTTATACTTGTTCCGTTTTGGTTTATTCTTTTGTTACTGTCCGGCTAACACCTCCTTTTTTATTTGAATTAAAATTCGGTTAATAACCGGATACCGCACAAGTATAACGTAAGTACGGTACGGGTATAATAAAAAAACCTTTGGGTAAATGTCTAATTTGTCCCCAAAAGTTTTATGATAAAATACACAAAAAATGTTTACGCTTTTTTTGTGTAATGAATATATTTTTAGTAGATTACACGCACTAAATCTTAGCTCTCTCTCTCTCTCTCTCTCTCTCTCTCTCTCTCTCTCTCTCTCTCTCTCTCTCTCTCTCTCTCTCTCTCTCTCTCTCTCTCAAGAACTATGCCAAAACAGCAACCAAAGCCGTATATAGCTGCTTTATTTATGTGCCCGTTATGTGAGAAAAAACATTTCATAATTATATTTTTTTTTAGTTACAAAACTTTAATAAAAAAAGTTTAATAAATGCGGCACAAAATTAATACTATTTTTCAATTCGCAATGAACAAAATAATATATAGAATTGTTCACTGTCGTTTTTATACACCCCCCAACCAAATGTTAATCATTGTAACACATTTCTTTCGACAGTATTCCAAGACATACAAAAAGTCATTTTTTCATCAATAAAAATTTTTATTGATGAAAGATTTGTTACACTTTTATTTCTCTCCTCAGGAAAATAAGAGGACAAAATGCCGAAATCGGCAACAGATAGAGGGAGGAAGGCTCAATCTTTTTGAGGCGCTATGAGGGGAGGTGATGAATACGCTCTGCTACCAATCCCCCCTATAACAAGACACCTGTGTTATGTCGACCGAGCGCAGCGAGTGGAAACATCTCATTAATAACCACCATGTCATTGGAGTCGACGCCTCCTGCCATAGCGCCTCAAAATAAGATTTAGCCGAAATATATTACATGAAAGCGATTTAGTATGAAACGTAAGTTCGACGCAGTCAAATACACTCTTGGATTCAGCTTGTCCGGCTTAGGGGTAGCGACGACGGGATTTGTATTGTACACACTGTTTCGGTAATCGTTACATACGTTATAGTAATAGCGCATGCAACGTTTCGTTGACTACATGATAAATCCGTCATTTAATCCATGACCGAATTTATTTTTCGGATTCATCAATATTTTTAATTGTTTCTCTGATAAAGGCTTCAAATTCGGCGGCAAATTCTTTACGTTTCAGTGCAAATTCGACGGTTGTTTTCAGAAAATCCAATTTATTTCCAATATCGTAACGTTTTCCTTCGATTGTGGATGCAACAATATTGTCCTGTTTGAGTATTATTCGCAGAGCGTCGGTGAGTTGTATTTCGTTATTTTTGCCTCGTTCTGTTTTTTCCAAAGCGCTAAAAATCTGTGGAGTCAGTATATATCTTCCTGCGATAGCCAAATTGGAAGGAGCGGTGCTTCTTTCCGGTTTTTCGACAAGTTCCGATAGTTGCATAATTCTGTTGTTCAGCGGTTGACCGCCCACTATTCCGTATCTTGACACCTTATCCCAGGGAACTTCTTCTACTGCAATCACGCTCTGATGATATTGTTCGTAAGCATCAATCAATTGTTGAGTAACGGGAATCACAGAATCTATGATAGTGTCGCCGAGCAACACAGCAAAAGGTTCGTTTCCACAGTGAAAACGTGCGTGATAAATTGCGTCGCCCAGTCCGTTCAGTTCTTTTTGTCTTATAAAGTGTATGTTAGCCATACTCTCTATGTGGCGAAGCTGGTTATACAGAGCCTCGTCCTGTGCGTGGATATGAGATTCCAGTTCGGGATTGCGGTCGAAATGGTCTTCAATAGAACGTTTTCCCTTACCCGAAATTATGAGTATATCCTCTATGCCCGAATCCACACATTCCTGCACAACATACTGTATTGTGGGCGTGTCGATAATCGGCAGCATTTCTTTAGGTTGAGCTTTAGTTGCGGGCAAAAAACGCGTACCGAGACCCGCAGCAGGAATAACAGCTTTTTTTATCATCTTTAAATTTATTTTAATATGTTTATTTTAATACGATTTGATATTGTATCAATACCATTAAGCTACACAATATAAGGTTTAATAACTCTTGCATTTATTTTTTTCAGATTAACAATGAGTTTACTCAACACATCGTCGTCCTTGTACATTCCGATTATTGCGCCTCCGGAACCGGTAAATTTAGCCGAAGCGCCCGATTCTCTTGCAACTCGCACAAGTTCCATATTACTGTCGGAGATATTCATTATTTTACACCGAAGGTCGAAATTATGGTCTATTAACTCATTCAACAGTTCATAATCCCTGTTCAGTATGGCTTTTTTACCCTGTTCCGCTACATCTGCAAGTTCGCGTATGGTTTTCAGCACAAACTCATCTCCATTTTCAAAACGTTCTTTCAGGTTGTTGAACACAGCGCCCGACACCTTACTCAAATCGGTTTTATAAGCCAGATATAATTTGGGTAATAATTGCGCCTCAATACGTTCGTATCTTCCATATTTGTGTTTATCGAAATAATCCTTGTTAAAATCCATAAACACGCATCCTTCATACACTTGTATAACCCTGTCCTGAAGTCCTGCATTTATGCCCAATTCTTCTTTTTCGGCGGCAAGGACAATATTAGGTATTTGTTCCATAGGGATTTCCACCTCATAGAATCGCATCAAAGCTCGGATGGTTGCCGTCATAATCGCGCTTGAGCCTGCCAAGCCCACCTGTCGCGGGATTGACGACTGATAGCGGAGGGTAAAATTTTTGTTCGATAACCTGATTTTATTGTCTTCACAATATTCGTAAAATCTTTTAATCATGGCTTTCAGCAGGCGTCGTCCGCCATAGTAGCCTTTTTGCCTGACGGTTTCCGTTAAGTGGTAGATATTTCGGAAAGTATTCTTGTCTTCGTCCATTTCTTCCAGCACTAATTCCGGCGTTTGATACAGCGAAACAATCGCTCCGAAATTCTTAATTATAATTGATATGGTTTTTCCGAAATATCCGTCCGACGGATTTCCCAACAATCCGGCGCGAGCATACGCTCTATTTTCTATAATCATAATTCTGTGTGTTTTATTTTTTTCGTTTGATTTATATGGCGTTGCCGTACATTTTCTTATAATATTCCCGATATGCTCCGCTTGTAACGTTATCCAGCCATTCCTGATTATCTAAATACCATTGAACTGTTTTTTCTATTCCTTCCTCGAATTGCAGTGAGGGTTGCCATCCCAGCTCGTTTTTTAACTTGTTGGAATCTATGGCATATCGCAAATCATGTCCCGCTCGGTCGGTGACATAAGTTATTAATTTTTCGGATTCTCCTTCCTTTCTTCCCAATAGTCGGTCGGTGACTTTAATCATTACTTTTATGAGGTCGATATTTTTCCATTCGTTGAAACCTCCTATATTGTAGGTTTCTCCGATTTTTCCGTTGTGAAATATAACGTCAATGGCTCTGGCATGGTCAATTACATAGAGCCAGTCGCGCACGTTTTCGCCTTTTCCGTAAACGGGCAGGGGTTTGTTGTTGCGGATATTGTTAATAAATAACGGAATCAGTTTTTCGGGGAATTGATATGGTCCATAGTTATTTGAACAGTTTGAAACTATGGCGGGCAACCCGTAAGTGTCGTGGAAAGCTCTCACAAAGTGGTCGGACGAGGCTTTGGAAGCCGAATATGGCGAATGTGGGTTGTAGGGGGTGGTTTCGGTGAAAAAGCCTTCGTTTCCGAGCGAGCCATACACTTCGTCGGTGGAAATATGGTAAAACAGCTTGTTATCGAATGTGTTCCATGCTGTTTTTGCCGCCTGCAACAGCGCTAATGTTCCCATGACATTTGTTTGCGCAAAAGAAAACGGGTCTTTAATCGACCTGTCCACATGACTTTCGGCTGCCAAATGTATTACTCCGTTGATATTGTATTTTGTGAACACGGACCGAATCGCCGGAAAATCACAAATATCTGCTTTCACAAAAGTGTAATTTGGCTTATTTTCCATATCTTTTAAATTTGCCAAATTTCCGGCATAAGTCAGCTTGTCGGTGTTAATTATATTGTATTCGGGATAATTGTTCACAAACAGCCGAACAAGGTGTGAACCGATAAAACCGGCTCCTCCGGTAATCAATATGTTTCTTTTCATGCAAAATCTTTTTTTAGTTGCTTATATCATTTGTAATATACTTAATTCATGCGGTATATTAATCATCATGCGTAAATATTTTCATCGTCCGACAAAGTATTTATCTTAACCTTATACTCTTCCGTCAAACGTCCGCTGCTAAGACGAAAAAAGCGTCCCCAATGTTGCATATCATCCACTTTCTCCACGTTTTTCTTTCGCCACGGATTTTGTCTTTTGTCACCGAATTAAACAAATTGAACGAATTAAAATTCTGCGAATTTTTTTATTTATCCACGAATTACACGAATCACACGAATTTTTTCCACGAATTTTATCGAATTACACGAATTAAAAAATCCTTCGGATTTTTTTGCTTCGCGCTCTTCATCGTTCATCGTTCATAATTTATAATTCATAAACGCTATTACTTGATTTTTTTCCACTTTATCGCCTTGAGCTGTTTCCACTTGAACAAGTTTGCCGTCGGATAGGGCTTTCACAGTTTCTAAACCGTAATAGGCTTCGATGAAACAAATTGTATCTCCTTTTTTAAATTCCGTACCTGCTACGGGAGCTGTGGATTTATCTTCAATGTCGTATTGCCATATCACTGTTCCTTTGCAGGTTGCCTGAACGGCTTGAGCTGTAGGATACAATTCCCGTACTTTTTGAACGTCGAATTTGGGCAATTCCACAACCGGACGCGTAATTATTTTGGGAGCGCCTGCTTTTTCTTTGGCTGCTTCCAATTCCTGATTAAATCTTTGTTTGGCGAGTCCCGATTTATAATCTCTGTATTGGCGGTCGTGCATTGCGAGTTCAAATAATTCTTCGTCATCTTCGCCGAAGTCCCAGTTATTTGCTTTCATCTCTTTTTTGTATTCCTCCAATACATCGGGGTAGGGGGCTTGTGGATTTCCGGTATAAAATTCCAGACCTTTGGCGTTCACTATTTCTATTATTTCCGGAGCCAATTCACCGGGGAGTTTTCCCATTTTGCCGGTGATCATGTTCAGGCTGTCCTTGTCGATATTGGAAAACGGCGGTTCTCCCTTAGCTTTTGACAGGATGTTCATCAAAGCAATGTTTTTAACATATTGACTGAAAGGTGTTACCAAAGGAGGATAACCGAGTTTGGGCCATACATACTCAACTTCCCGAAACAGCTGTACTACAAGATTATTCAGACTGACTTCCGGTTTGTTATTTTGGCGTAATGCCATGTTAATTGCATTGTGTATGCCTTTAAGGTCTGCCATCATGGAACCCATCATGCCTCCGGGCAATCCGCATCCAACTAATAATGATGTCATTATTTTATTAGAAGGGTCGATGAAATAGCCTAAAAAGTCGTCAATAAATGATTGTGTAAGGCGATATGCCTCCATGTATGCCTCCATATTGATGTCGGGTACGGAAAACCCTGCATCTTTGAGCATTGCCTGTATGGTTATAATATCCGGATGCACCATTCCCCACGAAAGAGGCTCCATTGCAACATCAATAATATCTGCTCCCGCTTTTGCAACTTCAAGCATTGAGGCTACGGAAAAACCGGGTCCGCTATGTCCGTGATACTGAACAGGGATATGCGGATATTTATCTTTTATTCCTTTCACTATTTGTCCGTTGCTGTGCGGACGTCCTATTCCCGCCATATCTTTCAGACAGATTTCTTCTGCTCCGTTTTCAATCAGTTCTGACGCCATGGTTACGTAATAATCAACCGTATGCACGGGCGAATGGGTTATGCACAAAGCCGCCTGCGGAATCATTCCCGCTTCTTTTGCATAAGCAATAGAAGGAATTATATTCCGAACGTCGTTCAATCCGCAGAAAATGCGGGTAATATCCACTCCCTGAGCTTTCTTTACTTTATACATCAGTTTCCTGACGTCGGCAGGTACGGGATTCATCCTGATACCGTTTAAACCTCTGTCTAACATGTGTGTTTGAATACCTGCCCGATTAAAAGGTTTTGTAAATGCTCTTACGGATTTATTAGGATTTTCGCCATACAGCAAATTCACCTGTTCCGCAGCGCCTCCGTTTGTTTCTATTCTTGCAAAACAACCCATTTCAATTATCACGGGGGCAATTTGTTCCAGTTGGTCTATTCGAGGCACGTATTTTCCGGAGGACTGCCACATGTCCCGATATAAAAGGCTAAATTTAATTTCTCGTCTCATATTAATTTTTATTTAAAAAACGTGGCAAAAGTACATCGTTTATTTTTAATGAACAAATTATTTTGTAAAGGGCTTTGGCTCTGCAAAAAAAACGCATAGTTCCGCAATCCCTCCGCCTTGGAGCGGAATAATCCGCCGCATGATTTTCATATTAATAATTGAGATGATATTGGCTAAATCTTATTTTTGAGGCGCTATGGAGGAAGATGACGCTACGTCGAACGGTAGTCTGCTTAGTTTCGGGCTGTCGCTACGCCGAACGGGGCGTTGCACGCAACGCCTACCCATGTAGACAATAGTATCTACACAAATTTTTTCGATAGTATATTGTTGAAAAAGTCGCAATGACTGCGCTTGTCGTCATTGCTTCGGCTTACGCCTACCAATGATGCTACGTAGAACGAAGAGGTCG
>JAISRS010000361.1 GCA_031273485.1 Prevotellaceae bacterium | reverse complement strand
TTAGGGGTGTCTTCGCCTGTTGGGTAGCCTACAGGTATAACGTTTAGCGGGATAATATTTTCGGGTAATTCCAAAATATTTTTCACAACCTCAATACGTTTTGCATCGGGATGAACTGCCGTCCACACTGCGCCCAGCCCCATTGCTTCGGCGGCTAACAGTATATTGCCCGAAGCCAGGGAGCAGTCGAATGTCCAAAAAGCCATATTATCCGCCTTTATGGTGGAATCGCCGCATACTATGATTGCCGCCGATGCTTTGGCGAGCATTTTTGCATACGGTAAGTTTTCTGCCATAAGGTTCATAGTGTTACGGTCATCGACCACCACAAAATGCCATGGTTGCAAATTTACGGCGGAGGGCGCTGCCATCCCCGCTCTGACGAGAGTATCAAGCGATTGTCTTGAAATTGTTCGTCCTTCCACAAAATTACGCACACTCTTTCTTGAGTGAATTGTCGATAATGTTACATCTTTTGTTGTTGTCATCGGTTCAACATTTTTGTGCCGACATCCTGACAGGCAGAATATCAACGAAATTATACATAGAAATTTATTTAGAGAACTCCTAAAAACTTGATTTTTCAAGGCAGATAAACCGGAGTTTACATATAGTAAATGAGGATTTAAAAATCGATGTCGAACGCAGAAAAAGCAGTTTTTAGAAGTTCCCATATATGATGTGTCGAGCGTTTTGAGCATGTGTCGTGTCAATTGATTTTGTATGCCATCAGTGCGTCGCCGTGGCGCAGGTAGAGGACGCCTTTGTGTATCACCGGATGCGCCCAGTGTTGATTTGTGCCTAAGGTGATTTTGAATCGACTGATGAGATCGAATTTTTCGGGTGTGGCTTTCACCAGAGCCAGCTCGCCTTTATCGCTGTAGCAGTAGAGCATTCCGTCGGCGGAAATAATATCGCCTACGCCTATTTTATTGTCTTTGAACCGGGTTTCGCCGGTATTCCAGTCGATGCAGTACCAGTATCTGTTTTTTTCGCCCGAACCGTAGATGTAGTTGCCGACTTTTACGGCTCCGCCCATTTTATTGTCCATTTCGTTGCTCCAGATTTTTTCGACGTTTTTGCCGCCGTCGGTGAGGCGCAACAGCATGGAGCCTATGCCTCCGCCGGTTGTGCTGAAGAGTTTACCGTCGGCGTATATGGGCGTGTTGGGACTCATCCCGTAAGGGTTTTTTTGATCGACCGCCCAGAGCATTTCTCCGGTTCGGGCGTTGAATGCCACCAGACTGCTGTCGATGGCGTTAACGATGAGGGGTATTTCCAAGTCGCCGACGTATTGTGGCGAGCAGTATGTTGATGGTCGTCCGGAGCCGGCGGATGTCCAAATCAGATTGCCGGTTTTTTTGTTGAGCGCCACAAGGTTGTTTTTCTTTCCGCCGGGGGTTGCATAAATCACGTCGCCTACAATCAGGGGCGATTCCGTCATGCCGAATTTGAGGTTGGTTCCGTCGAAATCGGTCAGGAAGTTTTTTGACCAGACGGTTTCCAGCGTTTTTTCGTCCAGACACAGCAGGATTCCTCTGCCGGTGAAGATGTACAGGTGTCCGTCGTTTACGTTGACGGTGGAGCGTGAGCCGTTATAATTCGTGTTCCATTCCAAGCCGTAGGGTTTTTTGTTTAGCAAGTTGCCTTGCAGGTCGAGGATGTATAAATATCCGATGCTGTCGGTCATTCCGGTGATATAGATTTTACCGTTGGCGATTGCCGTTGCGGTGTAGCCTTCGCCCAGACCGGAGTAGCTCCAGAGAAGTTGAGGACCTGCGTCCGCCCAGACTTTCAGCAGTCCGGCGTCGTTATAAATTCCGTCGCGATTGTGTCCGCGCCATTGGGAATTTTCCTGTGCAAATGTGGCTGTTGCCGCGGCTAAGCATAATGTTAGCAGTAGGGTATGTTTCATATCTATGATTTTGTTTTAGCTGATTTTGTATGCCATCAGTGCGTCGCCGTGGCGAACATATAAGATTCCTTTATAAATCACGGGATGCGCCCAGTGCTGGTCGGTTCCGAGGGTTATGGAAAATCGGCTGACGACGTCGAATTTTTCGGGCGTGGCTTTTGCCAGGATTATTTCGCCTTTGTCGCTGTAGCAGTACAGCATGTTGTTGGCGGCAATGGTGACGCTTCCCGTTCCCGGTAATTTTTCTTTATACATTTGTTCGCCTGTTTTCCAGTTGTAGCAGAACCAGTATCTGTTTGCATCTCCTGATCCGTAGGCGTAATCGCCGATTTTTACTATGCCTCCCATTCTTGAATCGAGTTCGGAGGTTTCCCATACTTTTTCGACGTTTCGTCCGCCGTTTGTGAGGCGCAGCATTGTTGAGCCTTTGCCGTATCCGCTTGTGCAGAGTATCATGTTATCGCCATACACGGGGGTATTGGCGTGTACGGCGTGTCGGTTTTTCTGTTCAAACGACCAGAGTTTTTTCCCGGTTGCGACGTCGATTCCCAGGATGTGGTTAGCGGTCATGGTGACCACCTGCGGCGTTTCCTGATCGCTGATGTAGAGGGGCGAGCAGTATGCCGAAAGGTCGCCTTCGCCGGCGCAGCTCCAGATGAGGGTTCCTGTGGTTTTATTCAGCGCTACGACGTTGTTTTTGGCGCCGCCGGGGGTCACAATAAGTTTTTCGTTGATGATTAGCGGAGATTCGTTGATTCCCCAGGTGATGTTTTTTGAGTCGAAGTCTTTGAATATATTTTTTTTCCACACAAGGTTGAGTGTTTTTTCGTCGAGGCAAACCAGGTCGCCGGTGCCGCTGATTATATACAGTTTGCCTTCGTTTGCCGTTACTGTTCCTCTCGACCCGTTGTAGCTTGTGTTCCATTCTCCTCCGTATTCTTTTTTGTTCAACAGTTTTCCGTTAAGGTCAAATACGTAAAGTATTCCTTTATCAACCGTAAGTCCTGTGATGTAGATTTTTTCGTTGGCAATAGCCACCGACGAATGTCCTTCGCCCAATCCGTTAAAGTGCCATAACATTTCGGGTCCGTTGCTGCTCCAGGATTTCAACAGATTCGGTTCTTTGTAAATCCCCGTGCGATCCTCGCCTCTCCACTGAATAGTCTGTGCCTGCGCGCCAATCGCCGCAAACACCGATAATGCTAAAATAATAATTGTCTTCTTCATTTTTAATCAATATTAAATTATTTATTTAAATTATATTGTGCCGCTATGACACAAATTATATGCCACAAAGATAGGAAGTTTTTTTAATTATCAACCCCACCACTCCCCCCAAAGGAGAGACTGAGGCGCAGTCTTATTATCCGGCAGGATAAATTAAGCAGACAGCTGCAAAAACGCCAACTGCTGCAACAGGATTTTTAAGAAAGAAAAAGAACAAACCGCAATCTGTGCTTTGAATAATAAACTAAAAACCGGAAAAATGATTCTCAAAAATGAGCTGAAAACAGGAAACCTACAATTGTTAATTCACAATTGTATAAAATCGACAGGAAACCTACAATTGTGAATTCACAATTGCATAAAATCGACAGGAAACCTACAATTGTTAATTCACAATTGCATAAAATCAACAGGAAACATGCTTCTCACTGTATTGAGAGCTGAAAAAACCCTGTCAGGGTTTGAAATACCTGACAGGGTTCGCCTTCCAACAATTTATTGTTCAATCTTCCTCGTTCAAAAAAGGGTTATAGAGTTTTTCTTTGCCTATTGTTGTATCGGTATCATGTCCGGGATACACAACAGTTTCGTTGGGCAGTTGAGTTAATCGTTTGAGGCTTTGTTTTATTGTGTCGAAATCTCCGCCGGGTAAATCCGTTCTGCCTATGTTGCCTGCAAAGAGAGTGTCGCCGGCGACAAGCCATTTATCGTTTTCGGAGTAGAAACACACCGAGCCGGGGGAATGTCCCGGTGTATGAATCACTTTCAGTTCCGACTGTCCGAATCGGAATCTCATTCCGTCTTTGAGGAAAGAGGTGGGCGCTTTGGGCGGATCCGCCGAAATTCCAAACAGCGAAGCTCCGGCGGCGAAACGTTTTATGTTAAGCAAATCACCTTCATGCGCCCAGGGTTCTATTCCATATTCGTCGCAAATAAAATTATTGCCAAACACATGGTCGAAATGACAGTGGGTATTAAGAACCGCCTGAGGTTTAAGCCCCAAATCGGAGATATACTGTTTCAGAGTATCTTTTTCTTTCTGCAACTGACAACCGGGGTCGATTATTACACATTCCTTCGTATCGTCGTAAACGATATAAGTGTTTTCGCGCAGAGGATTAAAGGTTAATCTTATGATCTTTGCCATTGTCAAAATTCTTCTTTAACATTTTGTATATAAGACGCTCTTACTTCGTTGCTCACGCTCGGCACCGCTCCGTAGAAAAGCTGTTTATAGGGTTCCATTCCCACAAATTTAAATATCACTTCCGAAGAAATCACCCTCATTGCATCATGTATTTTTTTGTAGTTTTCGGACGATTCGCCGGTGGTGCAAATTACTGAACCTTTGCGTGGCGACAAGAGTCCATTAACCCCGTTGGCGGTGTATTCGTAGGCAAATCCTTCGGCAAAAACCCTGTCGATATATCCTTTGAGAATTGCCGGCATTCCGCCCCACCAGACAGGATAGACAAAAATAACGTGATCCGCCCATTTTATATATTCCTGCTCCGTTTTTATATCATTTGGAGTACGGTTATCGGCAAACGAGGAAAAATCTTCGGAACTCAATACGGGATTAAACCCTGTTTGATACAAATTACGGATATGGGCTTCATCGCCCTTATCAATTAAATGATTATACAATTCCTTTACTAAGGAACTGCCAAAACTCTCCGGATTCGGATGAGCTATAACTGTTAAATGTTTCATATTTTAATTTATTGTTTATTATAACTGAATAATTCATAATTCTATATGCCCAGTCCGTCTGAGAAGGACGAGGTTGCTTTTTTCTGTACGATTCGCGAATGAGGCGGAACGCTGTGAACCTGCCAGATATTTCCTCCGATAATAGAATCGTGGCCTATTGTGATGCGTCCCAAAATGGTTGAATTGGAATATACTATAACATTATTTTCCAGTATCGGATGGCGTGGGACATTGACAGGCAAGCCATCTTCGTCGAGGGTGAAACTTTTTGCGCCAAGCGTAACGCCCTGATACAGCCTCACGTGATTGCCTATTATACAGGTTTCTCCAATCACTACTCCTGTTCCGTGGTCGATGCTGAAATATTCTCCTATTTGCGCTCCGGGGTGAATATCAATTCCTGTTGCCGAGTGCGCCAACTCTGTGATAATACGCGGTAATACAGGGATTTTCATCAATAATAATTCATGTGCCACTCTATAATGCACCATTGCTTTTATCACAGGATAACAGAAGATTACTTCCACGCAACTTGCAGCGGCGGGGTCGCCGTCGTAAACCGCTTTGACGTCTGTTGCCAGCAAGCGTTTTATTTCCGGCAGTTTTTCGATAAACGATATGGTTAAATTCGACGAAGTTCTGTCGCCGTCATTGTCGTTGAACAAATGCAGGCTCATGTCGATTTGCGCATTCAGCGTGGTATATAACTTTTCGATATATACTCCCATGTAATATTCCTGAGTGTTTTCGTCTATTCTCACATTGCCGAAAAACCCCGGAAACAGAATAGAACTTAACAGATTCATTATTTCCTCAATCTGACTCACATTCGGCAGCGACCGTGTTGGTCGCGGAATATATTTGTATTCATTCACATTATTTTGAGTAAGCGTATTTACACTCTTCTTCAGTGAATCGGTAAATTTCGTCATAGCTTGTATCAATCAATAAATTTCATAATTAACAAATTTCAGGCGGCGAAGGTACAACAATTTTCTTAATTATGAATTGTGAATTGCGAATTTGAATGGCTAAATCTTTTTGAGGCACTATGGAAGGAGGTGTCAAACCGTGCTCCCCTCGTTCGGATTCCCCCTTGAGGGGGCTCAATAGTATATACACATTTTTTCAAATTCGGATAGATTTTATTTTGAGGCGCTCTGGAGGGATGTGAGGATTACGTTCGGGGTGGGGGGCTTTCATTATTTTTCACTACTTTTGCGCGATAATTTTAGTTACCGATTTATAATATTTGATAATAAAGAAATACGATAATGGCGAAACAAAAGACAGTAACGGAAGAACCTCTGGAAAAGCAGCTTTGGAAAACTGCCGACAAACTGCGCAAAAACATTGACGCAGCGGAATACAAACACGTTGTACTGGGACTGATATTCCTGAAATACATCTCCGATGCTTTTGAAGAACTCTATGTCCGCTTGAAAGCCGAAGAATCGCAGGGCGCAGACCCCGAAGACGATTTCGACTTCAACGAACGATTCGCCGCACTGAAAACGGAATTAGAGGCGCAACTGAAAGAAGAAGAACGGCTGAATAAGGTGATAGCGGAGAATTTGAATAAAATCAAAATACCATAAATGAAATAATTTAAAGTGATGGACACTAATAATTACATTGATGACATTTCGTATGCGAACCTCCGAAATTTTCGACAGTTTTATCTGACCTATCTCGAAGAACAAATCTGCTACACACTGTGTAGCAAATTTGACGGAACAGCTGAAAGAAGAAGAACGGCTGAATAAGGTGATAGCGGAGAATTTGAATAAAATCAAAATACCATAAATAAAAATAATTTAAAGTGATGGACTCTAATAATTACATTGATGACATAAAGTTGCTTTTGGCGCGAGCACGGCAACGGGCATACACTGCCATCAACAGCGCGATGGTGGAAGTGTATTGGCAAATCGGACGCCGCATTGTTGAAGAAGTTGAGCAAATTAGCTACGCACTGCGTAGCCAATTGACGGCAGAATTTGGGAAAGGATTTTTGTATGCGAACTTGAAGAATTTCAAACAGTTTTATCTGACCTATCCCGAAGAACAAATCTGCTACACACTGTGTAGCAAATTGACATGGAGCCATAACAGGCTAATAATGAGGGTGCAAAATGAATCAGCACGACAATATTATTTACAAGAAGCAAGTGAGCAACAATCCTATATGCCAACGGAAGCCGAACTGATTGCCGAAATAGAACGCGAAAAAAGAATGTTGAATGAAAAATACGGGAGGGAACAGGTATGAGCGAGAACATGAAAAACTATATAGAAGCCGTTAAATCCATAAAAGAAGCCATTTTAAGGAGTCAATACAGGGCTGCATCGAATGCAAACAGGGAACAATTATCACTCTATTATGGGATTGGGCGGTATGTATCGCAAAATTCAAGAGAAGGATTTTGGGGAACAGGCGCTATTGAACAAATTTCAACCAACTTGCAAAAAGAGTTGCCCGGATTAAGGGGATTTTCAGTAGAAAACATAAAAAAAATGCGGCATTTTTATGAAGAATGGGAACCAATTGTAAATCGGTCGCCGCTGGCGACCGATTTGGGAGTAAACGAAAATTTATTGCTTGTTACAATTCGCCAGCCGTTGGCGGGCGAATTTAATCCGGCTGAATTTCTTCAAATTGGCTTTACCCATCACATGGAAATCATTGCTAAAACAAAGTCATTAGACGCTCGTTTGTTCTATATCCACGAATGTGCTACCCGTTTTTGGAGTAAATATACTTTGCGTGAGAACCTTCGCGCCGACTTTTACGGCAAGCGAGGCTCTTTACCTAATAATTTCACACAGACCTTGCCCAATCCCAAGCAGGCATTAAGAGCCATTGCCGCCTTTAAAGACGAATATCTTTTGGATTATATCAACGTGGAGCAAATTGACGAGGCGGACGAAGAAGATATAGACGAAAGAGTGTTGGAAAAAGAAATCGTAGCCCATATCAAAAAGTTTATCATGACCTTTGGGCAGGATTTTAGTTTTATTGGCAATCAGTATCGCATTGAAGTGGAAGGAGAGGAATCTTTTATCGACTTGCTCTTTTTCAATCGGGAATTGAACGCTTTGGTTGCCATTGAATTAAAAACAGGAAAATTCCGACCATCCTATCTGGGACAGTTAAATTTCTATCTTTCGGCTTTGGACGAATATGTGCGAAAACCGCACGAAAACCGGTCAATAGGCATTATTCTGTGCAAAGAAATGAAAAAGACCACCGTAGAATTTGCGGTGCGAGATTACACCAAACCCATGGGTGTAGCCACTTACCGCACTTCGGCAGAAATGCCCGAAAAATTGCGCAAAGCCATGCCCGATATTGACGAACTTAAAAAATTATTGGACAATGAGTGAGTGGAGAGAGTGTAAATTGGGGGATGTTGCAGAAATAACATCTGCAAAAAGGATTTTTTATTCAGAGTATGTACCCAAAGGTATTCCCTTTTATCGATCAAAAGAGATTATTGATAAATATCATAACAGAGAAATTCAAACAGAGTTATTTATATCAGAATTAAAATACAATGAGATAAAAAATAAATTTGGTATTCCTCTAAAAGATGATATTTTGCTGACTTCAGTTGGAACTATAGGAATTCCATATCTTG
>JAISRS010000334.1 GCA_031273485.1 Prevotellaceae bacterium | reverse complement strand
AAATCCGTCCGTAAAATGCGGGCCAAAACCCGGAGGAGGAACTGATGTCATCACGAGCGATTATTTCGGCAAAAATGCGCGGCAAGGTTTACGCGATATATTGCCACCATGACGGATATCCCGAACACATAATTCCGCTGCTTCGGGATTGTTACAACACGCAGGAAAAAGTCGAGGCGTTGATAATGATGGGAAATACTTCCGCTATTCACGAAACGCCGGAAGAGTGCGACCCATATACAAAATACGGTGAATCTTACGAGAAGAACGCGCCGACCGTAACGGACGAATGGGAGCTGCATAACGGGTATTATCACGAATACTTCTGGGACGGAGAGCAGTGGTTTTATGTAGAAGGCCGGATGCTGCCGAAACCCATATCTGCATGGGAGGAAGAGAAATGAGGGAAATACTTTTTAGGGGAAAGGGTGCGGACAACCAATGGCAAGTCGTTGATTTAACACAGCGAGGCACAGGGCTTGTCCAAATTTATCCCGACACTATAGGCCAGTACACGGGGCTTGACGACAAGAACGGCGTAAAGATTTTTGAGGGGGATATTGCAAAACTATATGGTTGTGGTAAATTCCCGATTTTATGGAAGAAGGCGGCTTTTTTTATTGGCCGAGATTGCCTTATCCACTTTCTCAGCGAGGATATAGAAGTAATCGGCAACATCCACGACAACCCTGAATTACTGGAGGATATCGTATGAACAAAGACCAAATTAGAAGTGAATACACGGGATTAAAAGACAAAAACGGCGTTAAGATATTTGAAGGCGATATTGTGAAACTTTGCGGCAACTGCACGTGTTCTGTTGGTAAAAACTACCAATGGAGTGATAACCCTCTTCAGAAAAACAATGTACATCTTAGCGCATACAATTCCGCTGCTATAGAAGTAATCGGCAACATCCACGACAACCCTGAATTACTGGAGGAGAAATAATGGAAAAATCAGAACTAATTAAAACTATAGGTGAATTACAGGAGGTCTTAAAAGACCACAACAAATTCATTCATCTGTTTTCTGCCGACGAAGGCAAAAAAACATTGACAAAAATCTTTAGTTTAACTGTAGATGTCCAACGGTTGTTGGCGGCTTCCGATGTAAAAGATGTTGTCTATCCAAAGAATCTACATCTTGAAAGGGGAAAAGCGGGCTTTGTCAGAATCCGCCCTTGCGGAGAAGAATACGGCAATAAAACCTATCTGGGTATTTTGATAGGCGAGATGGCTTGCGGAATAACATCAAAAATAGAAGCTAACAAAATGGAACTTTCGTGGTCGGCTTATAATCCGGCCATATTCGTTCCCGCTCTTAATAAAATTATATTTGGGGGCGAAGGTTGGTGGTCAGAAATAGAAGGTTCTGATGATTTGAAGGAAATAAGCAATCTCGAAATTGATAATACTTGGTATATGAAATTGCTTAAATTGATGGGGGCGGAAAAATGAAGTTATACATCAGCGGGAAAATAACGGGCGACAAAAACTATCGCAAGAAATTCGCGGCTGCCGAGAAGCATCTCATTAACGCTGGCTACGAAGTTGTAAATCCCGCGAAGCTCTGCGGTGCGGATACCGACTGGAATAAGGCGATGCGTATTTGCATAAAGGCGATGATGGACTGCGACGGTGTCGCGCTGCTTGGCGACTGGAAAAATTCAACGGGCGCGAGAACAGAACACGATTTAGGTTTGGACGTGGGTATGCAAGCCGTGCCGATTTGGTACTGGCTGGGGCGCGCCTCGGAACTGAGAGGTTAATGAAATGAAAGTATTAACGGTTAAGAATCCCTGGGCTTCGTTAATAATTAGCGGCGGAAAAGACGTGGAAAACCGTACATGGAAAACAAATTATCGCGGAAGGATACTTGTACACTCTTCTATAAGACGCGATACATCTTGTAATGCGTACTTCCGCACGGACTGGAGCTATGTTAAGTACGTAAAGTTTCTACTTGATGTAGCGTTTGACGGCTGCGTCATTGGTTCGGTTGAGCTTGCAGATTGCGTTCAAAACAGTACAAGCCGCTGGGCGGAAAAAGATATGTGGCACTGGATATTAAAAGATCCAAAACCGCTTGTGCCTATACCGGCAAAGGGAAGACTCGGCTTATGGGAATACGCGCTGCTTACGGATGGGGTATAAAATGAGTATGTGCGTTGACTGCCGCTTTATTACTAAAGTGAATATCGGCAGTAAGCCCTTTTGGTGCAAATGGAAACGGAAAACTATTAAGGGTACCGGATGCTGCAAGAACTACAGGCCGCAGTACAAGGCAATGGAGAAGAAGGAATAAAATGACGGATGATGACACCAACTCCGAAGACTGGATGCCGACCGATGGATGAAATCCGGACAAACGGCGCGTTCAACAGCCTTGGAAATATCCGATGTCCGCCCGAAAAGGTTATTGAAGAGCGTCACGGTAATAATTTTATTAAGGTGCTAATATACGAACATAACGGCGGTTTTTTATACGGCTATCAAATAAAAATCGCCGGCATGATACGGCAGAAGGCGGCAAACGTAAACGACCGTATTCGCGGCTCAAGCGAAGCGGCTTTTACGGACGCCTGCAAGGAAATACAAAATCTTTGCATGGCGAAGCGGAGCGTACGGGAAATATTCATAGACTTTGATAAAATAATGTGCTACAATCAATTGGAATTATTCACGGAGGATATTTATGAGCAATGACGTAAGGCGCATGGTAATTGACGACCTGTCAAAATTCAGTTTGCTTTCACGCGATTTGAAAGAGCAGATTGTAAAAGCGGCGATAGCGACGGTAAACGTAAAGGCGGCTGTCGCCAGAAAGGGCGCGATAAGCAATATAAAAAGCGATTTTGTTTTGCGGAACGATTTCACAACCCGGCAGGTGCAGTTTACCCCGATGCCTCTTGGCAGGTATTCGCTGTCCCAGATACAGTCAACGGTCGGAGTAAACGAGAAAGCGTCGTATATGGAGCGGCAGGAGGAGGGCGGAAAGCATACCCCGTCCAAAGGGACAAAGCTCGCCATACCGACTTACAAAGCGCGCGGTGGCAGCGACCGCAATCCCGTAGCCGCACCGTGGCGCGTAGGAAACATAAAAAAGGAGATGCGCGTTCACGGCGAGTCAAAGCGGTTCTCCGAAGAAAAAAACAAAAAAGCCTGGACTATCGCCCGTGCCGCCGTCGCCCATAAAAGGGGGCTGCTCCTGCCGCTAGGCGAAAACAAAGACGAGCGCAATCTCCACCTTGTTACGGATTTTCACAAGTCGGGCGACAATGTGGAATTCAAAACGATACAGTTGTACAAGTTTGACAAGGCTGAAACAAAAACGGAAAGCCGGCCGTTTCTAAAACCTGCCTGTGAAAAAGTAGAAAAAGACGGGCAGGCGATATTTAACAGCCAGATGAAAAAACAGGGAATGTAACTTATGAACGAATTGACAGTTCTCATGTTTGAGGAGAAAACGGAAGTCCGCACTTTGGAGCGGGATGGCGAAACGTGGTGGGTGACGAAGGATGTGGGGCGAATTTTGGGATTTGTAAACATCAGAGAAGCCGTTTCGCAGCTTGATGATGATGAAAAAATGACCCTTACTAAACATGGAAATGTCATCAAAAATTTTGCCGTTAGAGACAATTGCGAGGTTTCTAATGTCACTGTTGCTGACATTAGAAACTCAAATATTGCTAATCGCGGCTTGTCCATCATCAACGAGTCTGGACTTTACAACCTGATTTTTAGGTCAACGAAGCCGGAGGCGAAGGCGTTCCGCAAGTGGGTAACTTCGGAAGTGCTCCCGTCCATCCGTAGAAAGGGGCATTACATAATCGAAGAGCTGAAGGAAAAGGTTCTATCTTTGAAGTGGGAAAACGAACACCAGAAATTGTTACTTGACGGAAAAGACGATATTCCGCTCAGAGAACTTAAAGTGTTTATCAAACGCAATATTCTTTCCGGTACTCGCAGAGACTGGATACTGGGCGAGGAGATGTACGACCGGTATGCCAAAAACGTTGATAACGCCTACACGATAGATTTTTTCATCGCGGAGATTAGCCGCACTTTTTCTAGTGTGCTTCTAAAGATGTACAAAAAAAACCACATGTTATACGGTATCAGGAAAAAATAGGCGGTTTATCAGCCAAAACCGCATCAATACCGATCCTCGTACACCCATCCCCCGTCAGCGCGTTATGCCGTTGACGGGTGTTTTTTGTTCCGCATAAACATAACTAGAGGTGAATATAATGCTTTGCTTAACTCCGGTATTATTTTGCAGGAAGAATTTGACAGTGGAAAACCAATAGCTGCTGAAAATACAATCGGCGCTTAGTATATTCCGAAGGTCAAGTCAAAGGTCAAGTTTTGTATATAAACGTATATAGGCTTGACTATGCAAAACCGATTGTTTATCATTGTATATAAGCCTATATAAGCATATATGTATTGTTCATTCAACAGTCCTGTATATGCTTCGCCGCCAGTAGGCGGCTCGGTCTTATATAAAGCCGGAACATTATGTGTCATTTTTTCTGAATTTCTCTAAAATATTTTACGGAGGATAATATATATAAAAGGAATGTTTCACAAAAGTCGTAGTAAAGGAGAATTCTTATGTTAAAGAGAACTATTATAAAAGATACTGTACCTATTAAATTTAATGGAAAAGAAGTTAA
>JAISRS010000332.1 GCA_031273485.1 Prevotellaceae bacterium | reverse complement strand
TTTAAGAAAATATTCATACCTGTAATTAAAAAAATGCGCCATTTGCCGGAAATATAACTGCCGATCGTTGCGGAACCGATCGGCGGTTGTCGTCATTTTAGATAAATTTGTTCTTATTTCTTTTTTTTACGAAAATTCCATGGGGCGATTGGATCAGAATGTGACCATAATCCAATTCTGTTCTGTCTGGCGGTTGTTTCCATGTCTGCGAGTTTTGTAGATTTATCATATTGCTTATAATGCCATGCCATGCCTGCTTTAATCATTTCTTCGTTTACATTGACGTTGTCAATGTAAACCGTTCCCAATACGCGACCGTATCGGTCTTTATTTTTGTAGGAAACCGATACTACTTTTCCGAATACAAGTTTTGAAAGATACTGTTTTGCCTGTTGCCCAAAGTCTTGTTTTGATTCCGGACAATCAATACTGTTTAGCCGAATTTTTACCTGTTGATTTTGTTCTACCAACATGGTGAAGGTGTCGCCATCGGCGATCTTGACTACTTTGCCTGTAATGACAGATTGAGCGTAAATTGTTGATATTGTGAATATCCAACAAAGTAAGATATTTATACAGTTTTTCATTAAAATAAGGTTTTTTGAATTAGTCTCGGAGGTTCTATTTCTCCGGGGATAAAGGTATAGAAAAATTTGTCATTTTCTTTATTCGTTTGGTATGACCATTTTTTTTCGATAACTATTGAAATGAATTTACAGATTATTGCAGCTTCTTGAGATGTGTCGTGAGGGGAAGATACTACGATTTGTTTTCCTTTCAGGAAAATACACATTTGAGGATGTGAATCCACCCAGATATGGATAACATCTAAGGCTTGCCAAAATTCATTTGTCCGGTTCATCTTACTTACATGGTTTAATTAAATTCTATGTAAAAGGATATGTTTCCACCCGGATAGACGACAGGCGTTTTTATTTCTTTTGTTCCATTGTCCGCAAGCAATACAAAAAGCCCGGTTGATTTCATCGCAATAACTGCCTGATTTTGGATGCTGTCGCATTTGTCGGATGCAATCTGTCTTCCTTGGCTGTCAAATAATTTGAACGTACAAGGCGAATCAGAAGAAAATATGATTGTTCCGATTTGCTGATCCACGTTGTTACTGCATGACATGGACAGGATAAGCAAGGTGAACCCCAGTATTGTTTTTATCCGGTTGGGAGAAGCGCCGGGAGCTTCATTGGGTGGTTTTTGAATACATTGCTGTTTCATGGGTTGATAAGTTTGATAAAATCCTCCTTTGATGGTGTGATGAATGAGTTCCGTTGACACATCGCAATCATTAGTTGATGTTCCAATGTTGAAATGTCGAAAGTATGCGGTTTGTCGGCGTAGTTTTCCAGACATTCATAAATTGCCGGGTGATCAACCATTACTTGCGTTTCATTTATTGAAACAAAGGAAACTATTTCAGGCGGTTTATAGTCGAAGAAACATTTTGCATTAAGAAAGTCAAATTCTTTGTTTGTAAGTATTATCATGATATTTATCTATTTTTGTTTTTGTATTGGTCGCCAACAACGCAGTTGTTGTTGTAAATTTAATATCTCTTTTTCGTGACGGGAAACAATATCTGCTTTGATAATTGCATAATTCATTTGTTTTCCTCGTGTTACGTATATTGCACTGCGTTTGTCAATCAGTTCTAAATAGTAGGTTATTTTTTGCCGTAATTCTCTGACTGTTTTAACATACGGAAATGTTTTGAGGTCGCCCCGTTCTGTTTTCAGCATGTCATTGAGTATTGAATGATGTCGCCCATCCGGTCCCATGTACAAGATAAAATAGGTTCTGTCATGGCTTGTATGAATTAACGTAATGTCGCCATATTTTGCCATGTCGAAAACGGCTTTTAAATTTTTTTCTAAATATTTGATACTCACAACTATCATATACTATTATGTGGATTATTAACTACATAATAAACGCAAAACGTGTAGAGATATTGCAACACGGATTTAAAATTATGTGTGGAGATTAATATACACAGGTTGTTCATGTCAAGCTATCAATGATGTTTTGTAATTTTGATTTTGCAACAACCTGATTTCCTATTATTGCAAATCGTTCCCATTTGTCCGTGACGCTATCATAAATGTACCGTATCATTACAACGTTTTCGGTTTTGTTTCTGCGTTCAAACTGTGTCAATGATTTGAGCGAATCAAAATCACGATTGTAAGAATAACCGGTAGTGGCTGTTACGGAAAGTCTGAATTTGTTCGCCATATTTTATATATTTTATTATAAATTATCAAAGTTGATGGTTAACTGGTTCTTCAATCCGGAATAATCTTTACCAAATTTTTTCCGTTTCTTGTTGTCGATACGGTCATGTTTAAGGTGACAGAACTGGCAAAGAGCTTTGAGATTTTCTTCTCTGTTGTCGGTTGTGTCGTGATTGAGATGAGCAACCGTTAAAACAACTTTGTTGCCTGTAACTGGATGAGGCTGGTAATTTACAGCACCGCATTCTTCACATTTGTTTTCTGCACGTATGTAACGAATCCGGCGACTGATTTCCTGCCAGTTTTTCGGGTATTTTGATGGATCAATTGGCATGAGTATTACTTATTTAAGTTTGCTAATAATGAGGTTTTATCTATGTCAAAGTTAGGAGTTTTTATTTTCTGATGTTCTATTTCTGCTGCCGTTTCCGATGGAGCGTATCCGAACTGATAAACGGTAATATGACCGGAGAACAGTAAAAATCGATCATTCATTGCCTTTTGCTGTGCATTTAATTCAGCAATTTGCGGTAATGGTGGAGAGTAGACAGGTTCTTCTATTCTGCGGCTTTTCAATTTGAGCAATTCTTTTTGTTTTCTGTTTCTTTCGTATGGGGTTAGCTGTTCCGTAGCCAAATCAAGTTCCAAAGCGTTGATTTCTGATTGATGTGCTATCCATTTGTCATATTCGTTTTTAAATTTTATTTTGTGTTGTGCGATACTTGCTTCCAGTTTTGCGATGTTGGTTTTGATTGCAGTTCTGCTGCTATCTTCACCGGCAAGAACATTGAAATTGTAGCGGTTTGAAAATTTGATGAAATTTGTGTAGTAGGTGATTGCATCTTCGACATAGCGAACATTGTAGTTTGACTGAATAAGACCGGAGACGAGTTTACCGGTTAGAATTTTCTGTAAACTGTCAAGTCTAACATTGAAAAAGTGCATTTCGGCAAACCGTTTTTCAATATCCGATATTCGTGGTTTGGTATAGTTTATTTTTGTTTGCGGGTCATCGGAGGAAAGGGAAAAAACTTCCTGTTTATTGAAAAGGATAAGTTCATTTTCCTTGCTTTCCAATACAATTGCTTCACCGATATGTGTTTGTGCATTACGAATGTAGGAATACTCACAGATAACGTAATATTCCGTGTTCTGGTTTTCACGGTTTACATGCTGCACGGTTGCAAAAGTGCGATTGTAGGATGTCCAGAAGCCATTGGCAAAGAGTGGTTGCATTGTTATGCAAAGCAAACCACAGACACCGGAAACGACAATTTCAGATCGCCATGAATTGGTATTAAATCTATAGGCAGGATTACCGGGGATAACGCAAGGGTTACGGAAAAAAGGGAATAGAAGGGGAATACCTGAAACTGTCATCATGTCTAAGACGAAATGTGAAAGCAGGGCGAACAAGGAAATATTTATCCAAACAGCATCTTTCAAGAAAGCAAAGTAAAGAAGCAATCGAAGCGTCACCCAGACTGCGGCGAAAAATAGTAGTGAGTGAGTAATTGTTCTGTGTCCAAATTTACGGTTTACAATCCATGCAAGTGGGAAAAAGATTCTTCCGATGAACGATTTCGTTGTGTCAATGTCTGGAAGTATGCTAAAGCAAGCGCATACGGTAAGGTAACGCCAGTCGCCGAAGATATTTACATCGCCGAAAGAACATAATGTACCGGTGAAAACGGCACCACCTATGATATGCGTTGGGGCTTTCACTTATTTATTATAAATTATTATTTTATTATAAATTATTATTTTATTCATATAGTTTTACGTTTAGATCTGGCTACCAACGTGCGACTAAGCAAAAGCAGTATCATAGCCATTCCACCGATTACGCGGAGACCGGGATTATTAAATTCAGAAGTCATGTAACGGAAAATCGCCAAACTTGCAATGAGAAGGATAAGGATGTAGCTACAATCAAATTCGCGAAGTGCACCCATGTGTGTGATGCTTCGTATTGTGGACGGTATGAGGATCGGTTCTCTGCGGTAGCGTTCTACCATTTCTGTAATTGCACGTGGGTTGCCGTCTGTTTGCTGTAGAATGTGGTTGCGAAATATCTCATAATCGTTTATTGTCAAGTCATAGCTAAGTTTGTGTATTAGTTCAAATGATTGTTGCCGGTTCAGGTTCCTGACTTCTATTTTCTCAAAGTTCCAGAGAAAAGAGGCTTTGTTAATTGGGATTTCAGTAGAAGATGTTACGATAACAAATGTATCTTTGAGGCGTTCAATTACTTTCATTGACTGTGGGGTGATGTTGTCAAACTGTCGAATTTTCAATACATATTCTTTCGGTTGAACCAAATCTTTAATGGTGTCGCACAGGTAAGCAACAGATTGACGAGAAAGTCGGGTTTCTATTTTATCTTTGTCAAATTCTTTGAAGGTGAGTTCCGCTATTTTAGATTTGTCGCCATCGTAAAGATAGAGTAATAGGTATATCAGTGAATTTTTGATACTTGCAGTATCATCTAAGGTAAGTATTTTTTTCCCGTCAAAGTTTAAAGCGTCAAGAATGGTACGTTTACCTACTCCAGTAGGACCCAAAAGAATTACATTTGTCCCTTTTGTAACGTGTTCAGAAATGTCTGAAAATTCTTTGTTTCGCCCGACAATGATATTGGTTGATTGATTATTAGGTATGTAAATAACAGGTGGGCGTTTTGCTTTCAGGAAGTCGAGTAATCGGAACCGATCACCGTTTCGCGAAGCTGCGGATCGGATAGATTTACGCAGTCTGTCTTGCGGGATGTGGGTGTAAATTCTGGTTGTGTCCAAATTCCGGTGTCCCAACAGATCGGCAATTTCATGAAGGTTGCTGCCTGTTGCAAGTAAAGAAGTTGCAAAACTGTGTCTCAGTGCGTGTGGATGAAGGTTCGGGATATTCAATTTCTTTATAGAAAGCCTGTGCAGATATTTGTAAACGGCATCACGGGAAATATGATGCTCGGGATGTCTCAGATTTGGAAACAGGAAAGTATCCATGTTCAGAGATGGAAATTCTTTGGCATATTCTGCAAGACAGAAAAATAGACGTTGGGAAAGAGGGATAACACGATTGCATCCGGTAGTCCGCTGTTTTAATGAAGTGACGGATAATGTTTTTTTCTTGAAATCTATGTTGGCGAATTTCATTGATACGGCTTCGGATACGCGAAGTCCGGCATCAAGCATTAACAATATTAGTGATTTATGTCGATGGTCATGAATTGACGAAACGAGTAAAGAAGCGTCGTTACTGTTCAAAAAATGAATATCATGTTCAGTCATAGGTTTAGTACAGTTTCGAGTGGAACATAAAAAGAATGCAGATCAATCTCAATTTCCACGACTATCAATTTTTCAATTTCAAAAATTTCTTTCTGTATTTCTGAAATGATGATGTTGTGAGTCTTGATTTTATTAAGTATTGCGCTTTTTTCTTTTAAAAAAGTTTCGGTATCTATTTCATTTGCAGTGTTTTCTTGTACTTTGATTTTGTACAATTCAATATCATTATCAAGAATTATCCCGGAAGCTTTGAGATTGTCGAGTTTCTGATTGACAGCAACGATATGAGATTTTAATTCTATTTGATCGATTTTTGTTTTTGCTTCATAGCGCCTTTCGATTGCGGAAATTCTGCGGCGTTCTTGCCGCTTGTTTAGCATATTGGTTATAAAATTTGATGTTGAAATGGTTACGTAATAATTATTATTGATGAAGTCGTAATTAAGGTTTGGGACAAAATGCCAAATTGTCAGTTTGTAAACTCCTTTGATTTCGTCTATTTCAATTGATTTTTGTGTTTCTGATATTTTGTTCAAATCAGACAATAGAGAGCTATATTGAAGTGAATCAATTTTCTGCGCACGAAGCATCGAAAGCGCAAACATGAAATGTAAAAAAACTAACAATCTCATTATGAGCAATCAAACTTATAAATTACTATTCCGTGAAACAAAAGTACAAAAACATTTGAAGATACAAAACCTTCATCCAGAAAAAATTTATTTTTTTTTGTTGGGTTTTCAGCTATTCGGGGTTAGGGGGTCTGCAAAATATAGTTTTTGCAGACATAAAAAAAAGAGGTTTTGTCTTCATTTTATTGCTTGGCAAATCAAGACGAAAACTCTTTTTCCGCGCCGGAAGAAGATGGAATTAACTGAAATTCAGTTTTTTTCCTTTTAAAATTGGAGATAATTTGTGTTTGATTGCATGCTAATAATTTGAAAATAAGCAATTTCATTATCATTAAATACCTTTTTTCCTTGAAGGAATTTAAATTTGAAGGAATTCTTAATTGTAAGGGTAGTTAAAAGTGCCGCTGTATCAGGGATTGGCGAAACAAAAAAAGAGGTTTTGTCTTAATTTTTTCTCTCAAAAAAGAGGTTTCGTCTTATTATTTTTGCCCGAAAAAGAGGTTTTGTCTTGTTTGGAAATTTAAAAAAGAGGTCATATCTTTGTACCTATTTTTTAACTGACTTTTTTAAGGATATGGAAGATCATTTATCAATAATTCAGCCTAATGCGATCACTAACGCACGGTATGAATATACGCAAATGCAGAAGGATATTATGTATTACGTCATTGAGGCGTTACAAAATAAGATGACACGGCAAAGGGATATCTGGGGGAGCATTACTGTAGAGTTGAATCTGAGAAATTTTGTAGCGCAAAATCAGTATACCAGAGTGATGACTGCATTAAAAGACTTGGGAAAACGACAACTGAGCTACAATTTTAATCGTAACGATAAGACTTACGATGTTACCACTACGATTATTGCTTCTGTCGTGTCGGAACGTTATGGGCGCAGGGTTCAATTACGGATCACCGATGAGGCGTTGCCACTCCTGTTGTTTCTTGGGGAGGGTTTCACGGCATACAACATGAATGTGGCATTAACGTTAAATTCTTTGTATGCAAAAAGGATGTATGAAATTTGCTGTCGATGGAAGGACAAGGGGTTTTATCGTGTTCATCTTGACGAGTTACGTAAAATGTTGTGTATTGAGAAAAAATACTTGCAAGTAGTTGAGTTGCGTAAAAATGTTCTTGATTTGTCGCAGGAAATGCTAAAAGCAAACGCCGATTTGACGTTTACCTATCAATTGAAAAAGGAGAGTTCTCGGTCGTTTAATTGGCTTGAGATGTGGATATGCCAGAAGGGCGAAGACCCACGCAGTAAGAACGATCAAAAGTATTTTGAGACCGTTTACAATTTCCTTTATGAGTTTTTCAGGAATAGCAAGGCAGCAGATGCGGTAAACGTCATACAGGAAAACGGGCAACTAAAAAGGGCGGCTGACAGGCTTACACGATTAGAAGATGATATACGGAAAGGAAAGATAAAGAAGAAAGGACAAAGGCAATACATCAGTAAAGTGCTTACAGACGAGTTTAAAATACCGGTACACATAATGGGTATAGGAAGCAAGCGACAACAAGAAAAATCGACGGAAGAAGAAAGGAACAAAAAGATCGAAGGGATGAAAGATAATCCGATTTTTCAGGCTGTCATGGAACAAGAAAAGAAAAAGAGGCTAGATCAAAAAAAGGTTAACCATCCGGAAGTAGACATTTGCAGTGCAGAATATAAAGAAGCTGAGGAAATGGTAAGGTTAGCAAGCAATGATGCAAAGGCGATGGAAAAGATATTTCGACAGGCAGAAGACAATCAGGCGCTTAGGGATGTTTTGAAGAAGCAAAAAAGGATGACTCCATCAATGATTATCGCATTGCAAGAAATAAATCGCAAAGACGAAATCAGGAAAAAAGTAGAAATTGACGTCACTAAGAAAACGTTACAGCGCATTGCAAATGGTGGCGACAAGAGATCTCGAAGTAAGGAAATTAAATCGTTAGCAACGATAATTGGAGAAGCATGAAGAAGAAAAAATTTGAGTTGTTTGAGTTTAACGGGCTGACATACCTGCGTCGAAATGTTTTTCCAAGGTTTACAGGATTGGTTACCGGATTTTCACTGTCAGACGTGCATATAATTGACGAGTGTACACCTGCACACTTGCAGAAGGCTATCTTAAAAGCAGGGGAATATCTGCGCAAGGGAATTAAATGGGAAAAGCGTATCAATGACGCACGGTAGCGAAGCTTACCGGCTATAATGGTGGTTGTGGGGCGCGAAGCGTCCCGCACAGCCGGTAGCGAAGTCTGCCGGCAACAATGGTTGTGGGGCGCGAAGCGTCCCACGTCCGGATAATGCCGCCGGGGTGGGGTAATTAATTCGTGCCGCTCGTCAGAGGGGGGAAGGCGAAGCGAACCCGAAGGGCTTCCTCCCTCTGGCGCGGCACACC
>JAISRS010000238.1 GCA_031273485.1 Prevotellaceae bacterium | reverse complement strand
AGTTCTTCTTTCAGAACGGCGCCTATATCTATATAAGCGCTGTCGCAGTCGCCCACGAAATAGCTTGTTCCTCTGCCTTCTACGGATATATTGTATAAAAGTTCAAAATTGATATTATTTCCCAATCCTATGGTAGAGGTTTCTATTCCTTTGTTATACTGAACAGTTGAATATTGAATTATTCTTTGAGGATCCTGTTCTCCGGTATTGGGCACTCCGTCCGACATGAGAATCATCCTGTTTTTATACAGGGGATTATAATGTTTATTCAATTCCTCATAACCTTTAAACATTCCGGCTGACATATTTGTGCCTCCGCCCATGGGTATCCGGTCGATTACTGCTTTAAAAATGCTGTCCTGCGCAGGGTTATATCTTCGAGAAGGGAGAATAACCTGTGCCAAATCGTCGTATGCCACAATAGAAATATAGTCGTCGGTAGTTAACTTTGAAAGTATGTATTTGAGCGCGGTTTTCAGTTTTTCCATTCTGTGATTTTCCGCCATAGATGCGCTTCTGTCAAGAACAAAACACAGATTTAGAGGATGTCGGACAATATCGCCGGATGCAAAAATGTTTATAAGAAGGTCTATCTGCAAATCGTGTTTTGCGCTGTTGTTTTTATAATTGGCAATATCCACATCCATTCCCGCCACATCAATATGTTCGTCGAATCTTAGATATTTCCCCATATCTACCTGATATGGAGAGAACAAACCACAGGACGACGGTACAAAATCTACCTGACAATCCCCGGTGTACAAATAAAAAAATTGTATGAATATACTTAATAAATATCTGTATTTCATGATCGTATAATTTAATTGTTTATTTAACAGTACAAACTTCTTTTAACGTCTTTGCTATTAACGTCTTTGCTATTTTTTGCGACTAATAATAATCCAACGATTACTTTATGCTCTATATCAATATAATTTAACTTACCGCATAAATTAATTTTGTAATTGTCGGCAAAAGTAGATATTTATTATCGAAGCATGATGTCAAAAAATGTTAAAGTTTCTTGTTTAATCTAAATACATTAGAATAAATATATATTCGTCTGATATTCAAACATATTATTTAATATATCAAATCAATATACAGGAAATCTCATTTTTTCAAGACCGACAAGATTTTTAAACCGGAGTTTACACATTGTAAATGAGGATTTAAAACTTGACCATTGAACGCCAAAAAAGCGGTTTTTAGAGGCTCTCTGCAAGAAGAATTTTCATTATTCAGGTAATCTTCTTACCTTTGCCGCTCATAATTATAAAAAAATTTATTTATGGGAAGGGCATTTGAATACCGAAAAGCAACCAAACTGAAACGTTGGGGCAACATGGCAAGAGTATTTACAAAACTTGGCAAACAAATTACTATCGCAGCCAAATTAGGGGCGGATCCTGCGACAAATCCCAGTCTGAGAGCTATTATCCAAAACGCTAAAGCTGAGAATATGCCGAAGGAAAATATAGAAAGAGCTATAAAACGGGCTGTGGAAAAAGACCAGTCGGATTATAAAGAAGTAGTCTATGAAGGCTATGGTCCTTATGGAGTGGCTTTTATTATCGAAACCGCAACCGACAACCCGACAAGAACGGTTGCAAATATCCGCAGCTATTTCAATAAATGTAACGGTTCGCTCGGAACTTCCGGCAGCGTGGAATTTATGTTTGACCATAAGTGCGTGTTTAAAATCGCAGCTAAAGAGGAAACAGACATCGAAATCCTTGAACTTGAACTTATTGATTACGGCGCCGAAGAATTGTTTCAGGACGAAAACGGAATAATGATATACGGCACATTTGAATCTTTCGGAAATATACAAAAATATTTGGAAGAGAACGGATTCGAAATAATAAGCGCAAATTTCGACAGAATTCCTACCGGAGAATTAAAAGTTCTTAATGCAGAACAAACTACAGAGTTAAATAAATTGATAGAAAAATTTCATGAAGACGATGATGTTCAAAACGTATTTCACAACATGTCCGATTCGGGAGAATAAATAATAATGAACAGAAAATCCTTTTTTGGCAATGCTCCAATAACATCAACCCCTGCGATAGTAAAAAATCTTATTATTATAAATGTAATAATGCTTTTTGCTTCATCTCTGTTTGATAATTTGTTAGGCATCATGGCGCTTTATTATCCGGCTTCTCCGGACTTCAAATTTTTTCAGTTGATAACGCATATATTCATGCACGGCGATTTTTTTCATCTACTGTTTAACATGTACACTTTGTGGATGTTCGGAGCTATGATTGAGAGCGTTTGGGGCGGCAGAAAATTTCTGTTTTATTATTTGGTAACCGGCGTCGGAGCGGCGCTGTTCTATTTGTTTATTTTGTGGCTACAGATAACGCACGTCGAAACGCTAATTGATCCTGTAATTTTACATAATATGCAAAATTTGATTGACGAGGGACAGGCTTTTGTGAATAAGACGCCTGAAATGAAAAAATGGTATGATATCATTGGTTCCCCGATGGTTGGAGCGTCGGGCGCTGTGTTTGGAGTGCTGCTCGCATTTGGAATGATGTTCCCCGATGCGGTGCTTGAATTAATCTTTCCGCCGGTGAGGTTAAAAGCTATATGGCTTGTTGTGATATTTGGAGGCATGGAACTGCTGTTCGGAATAATCAACACGGGACGAATCGCTCACTTTGCACATGTGGGAGGTATGCTGTTCGGATTTATAATTATCAAATACTGGAAATATAAAGGCACACTGTTCAGTAACAGCGATTACAATAACAGAGGAGGCAGATGGAATTAAAAAAAATTAAAATCAATTAAAAAAATAAATAATGCAAGTAGATTTACAAAAAATTTTATCAATTACCGGACATCCGGGTTTATACAGATACTTATCCCAGGCTCGTCAGGGGGTTATTGTCGAAAATTTAATAGACGGGAAACGTATGCGCGTCCCGCCAACAGCCAAAATAAGCACTATGTCGGATATAACAATCTTCACCAATAGCGATGAGGACCTGATGTTAATAGATGTTTTTCGCAAAATAAAAGATAAAACCAATGGCGAACAAGCATTATCTCATAAATCTTCGACGGAAGAATTGATGCGGTATTTTGAAGAAATTATACCGGAATACCGTAAAGATAAAGTATTTCCGTCCCATGTAAGGAAAATAATTGAATGGTATAACGTTCTGCAAGAACAAGGATT
>JAISRS010000389.1 GCA_031273485.1 Prevotellaceae bacterium | reverse complement strand
ATACATTTTTAATTATATAAAGTATCATTTTTTATATCCTCTTATAAACCTTAAGATTAATAAAATATTGTGCTTAATTTTTGCAAAGGTAAAATATAGAATTGTAATATGCAAATTTTGGGGGTACTGGCTAAATCTTATTTTGAGCGCTATGTAGAGACGCAATGCATTGCGTCTCTACATAGCGCTCAAAATAAGATTTAGCCAAAAAAAATACGTATTTCATGAAGAGGGAGTTTTGTCGTACACCCTTTCCCTTTCTGTCGGTTTTATAAATTATTTCATTGCCAAAATAGAAATCAATGAACAAAAAAGAGATAATTTACAGATAAATTTTATGAAATTGATTTAAATGAAATAAAATTTTGCAGTTAAAAAAACTATGTGAATATCACTTGTTTATTTCACATACATTTCAGTAAACCAAAAGGTAATGAAGATTTTTTCAACGGTAATACAATCTTTTTAGAACTAAATTCTGCAGATTTTAAAAAATTGATGTACATTTGCGGATAAATAGTTAAAATATAATGAAGATCAATGTATATATATTATTTTTCATATTAATGATAAGTTTTCGATTACCCATGCAGGCGCAGGATATATATAAAAATTTTTTTTCGGACAATGTCGTAGTCGCTCATCGAGGAGCCTGGAAAAAAGCCGGCGTTCCTCAAAATTCCGTAGCATCTTTTCGAGAAGCCATAAGATTAGGATGTTCCGGCTCGGAATTTGATGTCCACATGACCGCCGACAGTTGTTTAGTACTGTCGCACGACAGGGATTTTTTCGGTAAAGTGATAGAAAACCACACGTATCAGGAACTGTCAAAAATTAAACTGCCTAACGGCGAAACTATTCCCACTTTGGAACAAATTCTCATGGAAGGAATGAAACAAACGGGAACAAGACTGTTTCTGGAAATAAAATCCTCATCAACAAAAGAACGGACTTTGCAAAGTACCGAAAAAATCGTTGAAATGGTGAACAAAACAGGCGCTCAACCCTGGATTTTTTATATTACTTTCGACTATAATGCCGCAAAAAAAATAAAACAACTTTCGCCTTCGGCTGTGGTTGCGTATTTGAGCGGGGATGTGTCGCCCAGGCAATTAAAAATCGATAATATCACGGGAGCGGACTATAATATCGGCGTTTACAAAAAAGAGGCGTCAATGATAAAAGAGGCTAAAGACTTGGGTTTGAGCCTGAATGTGTGGACTATAAATGCTGCGGAAGATATGGATACTTTTCTCGAATATAATTTCGATTATATAACTACCGACGAACCGGAACTGTTGTTGGATAAATTGAATAATAAAAATAATGGAAACCTCTAAAAACTTGATTTTTCGACGTTCAATGTCAATTTTATTAATTTGTAAATCCTCATTTACAATGTTAAACTCCGGTTTAAAAATCTTGTCTGCTTTGAAAAATCAAGTTCTTACGAGATTTACTAATGTGGAACGAAACGGAACAATAAATTACATTATAAAATTTTGAAGCGTAAATCAATTAAGATTTCCGAACAAATCGAAAAAAACGGCGTTTGGAAATCGAAAATCTTTAAATAATAAAAATTATGGAAGATAAAAAGTTGGTCATTATTCCGACATATAACGAAAAAGAAAATATCAAAGCTATTATTGAGAAAATTTTTTCTTTGAAACAAATCTTTGAAATTCTCATTATTGACGACGGTTCGCCGGATGGAACGGCAAGTATTGTGAAAAAATTGCAAACTCGGTATCCCGAATCTTTGCATCTCATAGAACGTTCCGGTAAATTGGGACTTGGAACTGCTTATATCACAGGATTTAAATATGCGGTGGAACATAATTACGATTATGTGTTTGAAATGGACGCCGATTTTTCGCATAACCCTAAAGATTTGGCGCATTTGTATGACGCCTGTTGCAAAGGCGCAGACGTGGCAATTGGTTCGAGATATATCTCAGGGGTGAATGTGGTGAACTGGCCTATAGGAAGGGTAATTATGTCGTATTATGCATCTTCGTATGTGCGTTTTGTTACGGGAATGAAAGTGAAAGATGCAACTGCCGGTTTCAAATGCTACAAAATCAAGGTTCTTGAAACCATAGATTTGGATAAAATAAAAATGAAAGGTTATGGTTTCCAGATTGAGATGAAATACACGGCATATAAGTTGGGATTTAAAATAATTGAAGTCCCTATTATATTTGTCGATAGAAAACTCGGCTCCTCAAAAATGAATTCCGGAATATTTGGAGAAGCCGCCTGGGGCGTATTTAAATTGCGATTCAGAAAATTCAAACCGCTAAAGCCTTAACATGGAAAAAGAAAAAGTTGCGGAGATGTTCGATAATATCGCCTGTGAATACGATTTTTTAAACGGACTCCTGTCATTAGGTATCGACAAGTTATGGCGGCGGAGGTTAAGGAAAATGCTCGACGCCGCCGCTCCTGCCGTAGTATTGGACGTCGCCACCGGAACCGGAGATATTGCCATAGAATGTATCAAAAAACACAAAAAGAAAATCACAGGCGTAGATATTTCCGAAAAAATGCTTGCCGAAGGACGAAAAAAGATTGAATCCGAAAATCTTGGCAATTACATTGATTTGCAGTACGGCGACAGCGAAAACCTGGAGTACGAATCAAATTCGTTCGATGCCGTAACAGCTGGGTTCGGGGTTCGCAATTTTGAAAATCTTGAACAGGGACTTCGTGAAATACACAGGGTTATAAAGCCTTCCGGGAAGGTGTTTATTCTGGATTTTTCGATGCCGAGAAATCGGTTTATACTGAAATTATATAAGTTTTATTTTTTCGGTATTCTCCCTTTCATTGGAAGGCTAATATCCAAACATACATCTGCATATAAGTATTTACCCGAATCGGTTGACAGTTTTCCTCAATACGAAAAAATGACTGACCTGATGAGTACCATTGGCTTTATTAACACAAAATATAAACCGCTAACTTTTGGCATTGCAATCATTTATGTCGCCGAAAAACAATCTCTGCAAACTTAAACCGACTCTGGCTCCACGAATTATTTTTGTCACAGATATACAAATTATTTTAGTCACAGAATTAAAGGCTAAATCTTATTTTGAGGTGCTATTGCTTCCGGCTGCGCCGTAGCAATGACTGCGCTTGTCGTCATTGCACCTCAAAAAAAGATTTAACCGAATTTCCACGAAATTTTTTAATCCACGAATTACACGAAACCTAAGTTCGACGCAGTCAATTACACGATTTCTTTTGCGAAGGCAAAAATCCTTTAATTCTTTAATCATGGTTCAGACAATTAAAATTACGATTTACGATTTTTTCTTTCAGCGAATGCGCTGAAACTTTCCGAGCCTGCTTTTACACCTTCCGAGCCTGCTTTTATACCTTCCGAGCCTGCTCCCGCTCGCGCGGATTTGTAATCCGTGCGTGTAATAAATACACAGAATATAGATATGGAGTATAGATTCCGCTTGCGCGGGTTTGCAACCCGTGCCTCCGCATCCGTTCACCGCTGTTCCACGCACATCGGCGGAGGACGCACGGATTACAAATCCGCGCGAGCGGCAACTTTTCGTTAAAATAATTTCTACTTTCTACCTCATAGATATAAAAACCATAATGGACTTAGACTGCGTGTGAAATTCGACATTATTTTTATTATACTGCCGGAATGTCAGTTTTTTTTGACCATCGCAAAAAAAATGCTGCCGGAATATGTGCATTTTTGACCATCGCAAAAATAATGTTACCTGAATGTGTCTATTTTTTGATCATAGCAAAAATAATGCTATCGGAATGTACGTGTTTTTCAATCATCGCAAAAAAAATGCTATCGGAATACGCACAATGTCTGACAAAATGTCAGACATTGCTTCCGGCACATCAAAATGCAAATATGGTTTTTAAATTTATAACATAATCCGGTGGAAATTATGGAATCAATTAATTCTTTTTATTTACTCCATTTACATAATAAACATAGTTCATAGTTCATCATCTAAAAAAAGGCTGCTCTCATTTGAAAGCAGCCTTACGCATAAATTTATTACAAGCTTTTAACTTGTTTCTCCAAGAATTTCTCTTGCCCAGAAAATTACTTCCCAGTAAGA
>JAISRS010000030.1 GCA_031273485.1 Prevotellaceae bacterium | reverse complement strand
GGGAACTAAAGGACCGCTAAGGCCCTTTGTTCTTCCTGGATGAATTTGCGGCTAAAAATACAGGCATGACATTTGGTATTGTCTTGACAGGAAAGACAAACCTTGGACGGGTCCACAATGGACGGCATAAGGCTGACCATGAAATCCACGGCTTTAGGCATAGATTTGCCGTAGGCCCAGGCTAAACGCCTAACCGAGATAGAAGCGGTGTCCGAAAATTGAGGTGTATACATAAGAGTACCCCTAAAAACGAAAAGATAGGACGGAGCTATGCCGACCCTGGCCCCAGACCCGCCCCCGTCCGGGAAAAAACCACCACCGACCGGCCATACCGCTATAGGGAGTAAATTTGCTATGCGGCGGATGGATAGGGTAAATTCCCCGGTATGCGAGATACAAATGCCCGGCCCCGTAGGGGTTGGCGCGACATTTGCCCGCCCGCTCACCGGGCGGATAAGCAAATGTCGTGCCAAAGGGACTTACGGAATAAATCTCCCTTATATTATTGAATACTGAAAATTATCCAGTCTGAAATATATCAGTCCTTTGGATATTCAAAGAATAATCTTTTCATACTGAATAATCAGGATTTTCTTCTGCCGCAATATAGACTTTATCATGAAGATCATCATACATATTTTGACCGTCATATGAATATTTATCGGAATGTAAGAAATCATATATTTTCGTTTCCATACCGGAATCCCATTTTTTTGTTTCACATTCCCAGACAACAAGGACACGCCAGTTTAGTTTTATTAATGCCTGTATATTTCTTTTATCACGTTCAACATTGCCATTCAGTTTTTCTTCCCAGAATTCTTTCCGTGTCACTGGACTTGAAGCGTACTTGCAATTATGACGATGCCAGAAGCAACCGTGAACAAAAATAACTGCATTATATTTCGGCAATACAATATCCGGTTTTCCCGGCAAATCTTTTCTATGCAGCCTATATCGGTATCCCTGATGCCAAAGCCATTTACGCACAATTAATTCAGGCTTTGTGTCCTTTGAATGGATACGGGACATATTATAGCGGCGCTGCTCAGGAGTTAAAACATCCATATTAACTAAAGGGGATCATCGAATTTCCCAATCTATTTGCGTGGTTTGCCATCTTAGACTGAATATCAAAGGCAAGATGTTCTTTTATAGTGAATTCAAACGGTGGCATTTCATCATTTTTCCACCAAATAGAAGTTAGACTGCCAAAATGGAAAATCAATTGATATATTTTCTCTTTTTGGGGATACCAGAACGGCTGTGTAGTAAAATCAGCTTCCTTTCTGTGCTCATATATACTCTTAGTTACAGGAATAAGCAAGCCATAAAGAATACGAAAACAATTAGCATCATTGTGAAGATATTTTTTATTAGCCAAATCGCAAGCAGGGGTTATGATCATTCCGACAAGGTTTATATCATTGGACGCATCTGGTCTTGGTTTAATATCATTCAATATTGCCTCTTTTAGGCGAATGTCGATAAGATGATCGGCAAAAAATATATTTCCAAATACAAGGTTAGTATCCGGGTTAAAATCTATAAACAGAGAAGTATTTATCTTTGCAATTTGTTCCGGCTTCAATGCAACCTTTGATAATGCAACTTTGTAATCAAAGGTCTCGGTTTTAATTATCTGTTGTACACTATCATTAAGGCTATCTGCCAATAATAAAAATGCATGGCGAACATCATTTTCATTATTTTCAAGTTCTGGCTTTTCAGTATAAGCCAAGGCTAATTTGCCAAGAACAGATCGTACTCTTTTTGACCATTCTGTGTTGTCCCCTTCAGGCGGAACAATGGAAAAGAAATTGGACGAGAATTTGGTAACCGCTTTTTCTATAAAGCCTTCTAACTCCAGAACATAATTAAATGATTCAAGCTGAGAAAGCTTCATCTCCAGTCTCTGGATTAGTTCATCAATTGTTATATCATCATCGGAACTTGTTGGCTTGTCAAGATTTATATAACCTACAGGTGATATATTTACTGATTGCAAATATCGTATTACTTCTTTAATTATACCATCATGTTTTGTCCAGAATACGATAAAATAAGGACCAGGATTTGTTCCTACTATTTTACTTACCACATTGGCAATCGGGGCTGCTTTATTCTTATCCGAAGGATTTTCCATGCCAATCACAATATCGAGAAATATAAGCCTTACGCCTGAATAGGGAATTTCAGGAAGATTTTCTATTTGACCATCAAGGTAAATATAGGAGATACCCTTTTGCCATAAAGCAAATAAAAGAGGTCTTACTTCTTCATAGTTATCATCAATAATCACAACACGTTGTCTTTCTGAAAACATTTTGTTACTCCTTCTTTTCTCTAAATGCCAGAGCGATTATTGCACCATTTTTATATTTATCGGGAATAGAAAAATCCTCAAAATCAGGATACAGTATTTTACCTCCAAGTGATTCCATAATCAACGTAGTCAAATGTAACCCTATGCCCATGCCTTCTCCTTCTGGTTTTGCAGTAATAAACGGCTGACCCAATAATGCACGGTCTATAGTGATACCCGGACCGGTATCTGCCACAATAATTGTTGAGTACCCTTTGTATTCAGGAGAAATATCTATAAAGACTGATTTTTCATTTTTTTGTGCATAATTCATCCACCAGATGGAATTATCAACTAAATTCATAATCGCATTTACTACATGCGCTTCAGAACAAATACCATCAAGATGGTCAGATCTGTCCCTGAAAACCGGTTCGAGTTTTATTTTATGATAATTAAATCTGAATTCCAGATTGAACAAAGCTTTTTCCAGAATACCCTTGATATTTCTTATCCTTATATCGCTTTTTCTCACCAGAATACTATAGCCTTCAACAAGATTTGCTAATTCATCAATCATTTCTGCAATTTTTTCCGTTGAAATTTTCTTCTTTATTCCGGCAGAAATATTTTTAATGATTTTCTGCATTTGATGTATAACCACTACAAGATTCAGCCCGGCACCGGCACTTCTCATCAGGTTGCCGGTTAATCTGTCGTAATTAACCTGTATTCTATCAAGGCATCGGTTTATCTCCTGAACTGCTTGCTTATTACTTATATTTTTATTTATTATTATTTTTGCTTCCTCAAGGGAAGAAATCACAGGAACATCTTTTGCCTGTGGTCCATATATAACACGTAATTTGTTTTTATCTTCCATCCTATATACTTCAATTGACCTAAGGGCAGAACGGCAGGCATCTTTTAAGAGCTGGTAAGCGGCATTGTTCATAAAGCCTTCACGATTTGCCTTTTCAATTAAGTCCGTACTCTTTTCGCTCTCCAGATATACCGCACCTAAAAGTAACCGTTTGCTTATTCGTATTCCCGGTTCATTAATCCTTCTCATTTCCATTTCAAGCCAGTCATCTTCCGGCTCTCCATAATCCCATATACGAAGTTTATCCCGAAATACACGGACACCGCCATTTAAAGAAAGGTACTCCCTAAATCCTTTTTTGTCGCTTATCATGGCAAGATCCAGTACGCGTGGTTCAAAACCAAATATTATTCCTTTAAAAATCACCGGCCCTATCTTTGCTTTCGACAGGTCTACCGGAACCAACTTTCCATTTTCTCTTTTTTCCAGCCGGTTACGGAAATTTTCTCTTAAATTACGAATCCCGGCAGTTCGTGGTTCAATCCCTTTCATTAATTTATAAGGTGTGAACTTATATTTAAATTCCACTATAGAATTGCCTTCAAGTTTTGCTTCAAAGGAATAAAGTTTCAACCCTTCAATTTCTTCAAATCTTAATAATCCATCAAGCCAGTCTGAATGATGCACAACAAGCTCAGGACGGAATACAGAATCATCATCAAACGGTGAATTTAATGATGTTATTGCCCGGGCACATTCTCTAACGGTTTTTCTCTCCCAGTGAGTTTTGAGTCTGCGGATTATTATTTTTGTACCAGTCATATTTTTTTTATCTTTAAATATCTCAGCCGTTCTTTTTTCCAGCGTTATTGGAAATTCCTCTATATATTTGCATTTCTCAATAGCATCCCAATCTATAAAAAGACGGCATTCATCATCATTTTCCATGCGTGTAATTATTTCTATTTCTTTCCCGAGCCGATGAACACCAAATCTGCCGATCCCCTTTTCCCCCATTGGAATACGGTTAAATTTCTTGCTTCGTTCAATCTTTTTTTCTTTTTTTATTCCTTTTTCATCTGTTTCCTCTGTTTTCTTTTTATCAGCCTTATTACTCGTACCAATTTCAAGCCAGACATCTTTTAAAATATCATAATTCATACCGGTTCCGTCATCGGTAATTATAATAGAACCCACTTCAGGATTATCTATATTGTACATTTCTACTTTGCAATGAGAAGCATCGGCATCATAAGCGTTTTTAATCAATTCCATTAACGCAATTGATTCTGATTTGATTAACTGCTCGCCCATTTGTTCAAGAAGTCGTGCGCGGACTTTGAAATTTATAGTTTCCGCCATTATATTACCAGCCTTCTTTTAGTTTTGTTGCGATTGCTTCAGCCATAAGTACAGGAACAGCATTACCAATCTGTCTAAAAACAGTATCCCGGCTTGAATATTCTTTTTCCG
>JAISRS010000551.1 GCA_031273485.1 Prevotellaceae bacterium | reverse complement strand
TTGACAATCGAGTCGGCGGCGGCGTTCCCCCTGTAAAGTTTATAGACCGGCAAACCGGTCTTGGCGTCTATTTCGTTGTTGACTTCTTCGCCCCGCTCAATCGTTCCGCGAAAGCCATGCTCGAGGGCAAAGACAAATTTCACGTCCACCTTGTTTTCGAGCAGCACATCCACGATATGTTTCCCGCCGGCAACAGAGGTTTGATTGCCCATGACGCCTACTTTTTTGCCTGCCAGCAAAGGCAAATAGACGCCGGTTTGTTCGGCTCCCGTTACCACTGTTTTGGGTGCGGGGCTGTGTTCGCAGGCAATGACTGACATGCCTGCAAAAAGAAATACGAAAAGTAATTTTGGTTGCATAATTTTTAAAGCCCCCCGACCCCCAAAGGGGGAGAGAGGCGACGATTGTTTATTATTCATTATTCATTGTTCATTGTTCATTTTCTTTGCACAGCCTTGTTCCCCCTTCGGGGGTTAGGGGGCTTTCGCTTGCAAATATACGTTTTTTATTCCAAAATAACAAGGAAATTCAACACATGGGTACATTTTATTCGTCTGTGAATGTCCTACGGACAAAAGGCTGGTATGGGCGTTGCTTTTTCTACCGATATTATTTCCCTACGGGAAACCATTGCCCGGTAGGGCATTTATATCTGTAGAACGGCCATAACCCGCAACACGGTTGCCCGTAGGGCATTCACAAGAAAGCGACAATTTGAACGGCGAAGCCCTCACCGAAGGTAAACGCAGCCCTTCGGAAACATTTTGTAGCTCATTTGCGCTATCCTTGCAGGCATCGGAAATACCCCCTATATAAACAGGTATAAAAAAAACCGCGCTTCCACGCGGCTCTTCATTGTTTTTGTAGGATGTAAAAAAACCTAACAGGTTTCAAAACCTGTTAGGGTTGCGTTCCTAATCTTCCGTGTAAAATTTTAACGGATTTTCTTGGTCTTTACTATAATTGAATTTTACGGAAAGCTTAATCTTCCCCACATACTTCCTATGATTATAATAAACATATACCTGCGATGTTTTATACTTAGAAATCACTTTTTCCAACTTTTTCTTTTCTTTATCATTGAAATCCCCTAAAATTGTACTGCTTTCCACTTTCCCTTTTTCATTTAATACAATTTCGAAAGTAAAATCTCCTTGTACTTGCAACTTTCGCATTATTTTTTGAAAAGCTTCGTTTTGCAATAACCAACGATGTACATCTGCTTTATCTACTCCATATACGCTTATGTTATGGTACTTGGCATTAGTGAGCACTTCATAGGTCGCTATATCGGAAAACAAATCGTTCTCTAATATAATTCTTTCATTTTCTTCGTTCTGTTTGCGTATTCTTTCTTCCTCTTGTTGTTTTCGCTCTTTCTCTTGACGTATCCGTTCTTCTTCTTGACGTATCCGTTCTTCTTCCTGACGTTTTTGTTTCTCTTTTTCTTGTTGTATTCGTTTTTGCTCTTCTTTTGCTCTTTTTTCTCTTTGCATTGCTTGCAAGGTTTTTGCCCCGTTATCCCACACTAATAGAGGGTTTGTTAAAACAATGTCAAACTGTACTCCTTCGGTTAAGTCTCCTTTGCGCGCAATTATTTTTATCTTCCCATTCCTTGCATCGCCGTCTATCAAACTCCCCAAACTGACACTACTATATATCAATTCCTCAAGTATGAGACCAATTTGATCATGCGTTAAGTCTAAACGGTACACATATTCACCGTTTGTATGTCCCAAATATTTACCGCCGAACGTGCCTGTTTCTTTGATACTATTATATACTGTTAAAAAATACATAGAAGCGAATATCAAAGGACCCTGCTCTACAGAAATATACCGACTCGTTAACAGACTTTTTAAGTGTGCAGTTTTAATAGTTCCGTTGGCATTTTTGTCGGTTAATACCTGTATATTTCGTACAGCATAAAGTCGCTGTTGAGCATACAGAGAACTTGCACTCAAGAGTATTATTAAAATCAATAAATTTTTCATAATAATTAAGTTTTTAAAGTTTAGCAAACACCGTCGCGCCAAATTCATAAACCGGTTTCCGTTTCATTATTACAAATGGCTTTTGTTCCTTTATATCGTCGGGAACTAATAATTTCGTTTCTATTTCCCATGTGTAGAATTTTAGATTTTCGTTGGGATTTACCATCGCCACATACCCTGCCAATAGCTTTTTATAGGCGGCTAAGAAAGGTAACGTTTCGTTATCGTAAAAGAGTTGGTAAATGACAACTGCCTGCTTTGTGTTTTGGCAGGCAGAGGCGGTACGATGCAGAAATTGATACCCCATAGTGTCGGGTGTACTTGTTCCGGCTCTGAAAGGCGCTATCATGCTCCACCAACCCTGCAACACTTTTTCTTTGTTTTCGATACTGTTCCCTTCTTGTAGCCATTGGGCAACGGTTTCCACAGGCATTTTTTCATACTCCGTGTATTTTGCTTCGATGGCTATTTTATTTTCATCCGATAAAATCATCAGGTCGGTCATGGAAGACCCGCCCTTTCCCTGTGCCGGAGCGGTTGGGTATTCAAAGCACAATACAGGATGGTTCAGTTGCAAATGTAAATTTGCTTCTACTTCCGTTAAGCGTTTTTCCGTGTCTTTCCAGAACTGCACCAACGGGATACTGGATGTTTTGAAGGAATTAATTTTTGTAATTCCAAACTGGTCGAGCAACATGTCATAATCATAGTTGCCTGGTTTTCCGAATTTAATTTGTACATTCATAATTTTCATTTTTTCATTTTTTGCCTACTCTAAAAAAACAGTTTTCGGCTACCCTGTTATTATTTCTTGCTCTTTTGTTCCCGCCGCCTGCCACGTTGGGCGGCCGGAGAACAGAAAACGATTACTATTTACCCAACAAGCAGCGCACAGCAAAATACTGGGATACAAAAGCGCCTTCGAGTTTGGCATAGTCAGCACCAATCGTCAGATGAGCTGCGTACCTGGGAGCTGTTCGATTGGGCCATGTTCCGATAGCATAGCGATCGCCTGCTGCCCAATAATAGTGGACACAACTTTCGTCTGCGATATTACCATGCGTGATACTAAATGGGCCGCAACCCCATTGCCGGTTTAGGTCGCCATAACCCGCAAACGATAGTAACGCTTCGAAGTCGTCCTTAGTAGGTATCCTCCATGGACCCGGGCACAGCGTACTTTTATAGGCGTTGACGTATGCCCAATTATAATAATACCCTGATCTCGCAGACCTGCCATTACAGCAATCAGGAAAGTCGTCGCTGTCATCGAAACTCTTTTTATTACATGCAGGTATCTGAATGATGTCGCTCCAGACTTGATTCCCGAACCTCCAAGTTCGCGTGGAAGCGGCATGGGGAGGCGTTTTGACTTGGGCGTTACATAGGCCTGTTATGAGCAGGAATGCAAATGATAGTAAGAGGATTTTTTTCATATTTATTAAATTTAAATTTGACGGAATGTTGATTTTCCAAATTCATAAACCGGCGTCTGTTTCATTATCTCGAATGGCTTTTGTTCCTTTATATCGTCGGGAACTAATAATTTCGTTTCTATTTCCCACGTGTAGAATTTTAGGTTTTCGTTGGGGCTTACCATTGCCACATACCCTGCCAATAGCTTTTTATAGGCGGCTAAGAAAGGTAACGTTTCGTTATCGTAAAAGAGTTGGTAAATGACAACAGCCTGCTTTGTGTTTTGGCAGGCAGAGGCGGTACGATGCAGAAATTGATAACCCATAGCGGCGGGCGTACTTGTTCCGGCTCTGAAAGGCGCTATCATGTTCCACCAACCCTGCAACACTTTTTCTTTGTTTTCGATACTATTCCCTTCTTGTAGCCATTGGCCAACGGTTTCTTCGGGCATTTCTTTATACTCCGTATATTTTGCCTCAATCGCTATTTTAGGTTCTTCCGACAAAATCATCAGGTCGGTCATGGAAGACCCGCCCTTTCCCTGTGCCGGAACAGTTGGATATTCAAAGCACAATACAGGATGGTTCAGTTGCAAATTTAAATTTGCTTCTACTTCCGTTAAGCGTTTTTCCGTGTCTTTCCAGAACTGCACCAACGGGATACTGGATGTTTTGATGGAATTAATTTTTGTAATTCCAAACTGGTCGAGCAACATATTATAATCATAATTGCCCGCTTCTCCGAATTTAATTTGTACATTCATAGTTTTTATTTTTTTTATGCAGAAATACAGAGACGCAGAGAAAAAACTCTGCGTCTCTGCGTTTAAACTTGTCCATGTTTTACGGGATAATCGCGCTCACGATGTCGCTCCAAGGTCCCGGTTCGCCTTTGGAATTTTCATAGCAGGCGGCGTAGTAAGCTGTTTTTCCGCGGTTTTCCTCGCTGTATTCATAGACGTGGATGGTTTTGCGGCTGAATACGGAGTGTCGCAGGTCGTCGGCGTTCAGCGGCGGCGTGTCGCGGATGTCGGACACGTAGCGTACGCCGTAGGCGTCGGCAGGTTTCGTATCCTTTCCCGTATGCTGGTTGGCGGCGCGGACGGTGTGTTCGCGGTTGTTGGTCGGCGTAACTTCCAGCGCGGGGCGGCTGTGCGGCGCCGGGTGCTTCGTGGGCGTGCGGTCGTGCACCGGCAACGCCATCGCCAGCAGGTCATCGTCCGTAACCAGTTCATTGTACTCTAACTGTCCCTGCACAAAGGGGCGCAGCTTTTTTTCGAGGGCGCTCCGCGTTTCGTTGCGCCGCATGATGGAGGCCGAAGTGCGCGTATCCGGGTTTTCGGACACTTCGACCGCCGCCTCGTAGGCGTCCACCAGCAGTTGCAGCTCATTTAACGTCGCCTGCGAGATGTCCCACCGCGAATAGTTAGCCGTAGCGTACCGCATCAGGTTTTTTACAAAATTTAAGAATGCAAGTGCATTGCTTGGCATGTAATTTTTTCCCATAATAAAGAAATTTTAGTTATTAATTATAGTTATTAATTATAGTGAATTTAAAAAAATGGTTTCCAAAAAAGATTTTTCCTGCCGGCAAAATGTTTCCGAGACGTCTTTGAAAGTTTCCGAGCCTGCTCTGAAGTTTCCGAGATAGCGTAGAAAGTTTCCGAGATGGCGCAAAAAGTTTCCGAGCCATCTCGGAAAGTTTCCGAGATGGCGCAAAAAGTTTCCGAGACGTCTCTGAAGCTTTCCGAGACGGCGCAAAAAGTTTCCGAGACGTCTCCGAATCTTTCCGAGACGTCTTTGAAACTTTCCGAGACGTCTCGGAAAGTTCCCGAGCCTGCGCAGAAAAACGCCGAGCCTGCGCCGGAGAATATTGATTTAGTGCATATAAATACAAATCCACGCCGTCCGTAAAAAAACGGGGCGCAAAATGCGAGACCGCTATAACTAATTGTTTCTTAGCTTGTTGGGGGATGGGGGGGTAAAATTAAACATCCGGCAACCGGCGTGGTTTCCGAAGCGCGGGGCATTGATGTTTAGCAAATTTACCATACGTATATCATAAAATCTTCACAAAGGTAGGGGATTTGTTTCAAATCTCCAAATTATTTTTCGGTGAACGGTCAACGGGCGGCAAGCGGGCTGTTCTAAACGCAGAGACGCGGAGGGAAGATGTGAAAATGTGAAGATGTGTATCCACACTTTGCCTGCCGCGCTTGCCGCCAATCTTCACATCTCCACATTTTCACATCTTCACATTTCTGCGTTTAATAAATCGGTGGTTAAAAAAAAGATTGTATATTTCCCCTATAAATTCTATCAAAGAGCGTGATTAGTTTCATTGCTACGCCTAATGAATGCGATTTTCCCCTGCGAGTTTGGCTTATCTTAACAATCAGACAAGCATTAACTC
>JAISRS010000539.1 GCA_031273485.1 Prevotellaceae bacterium | reverse complement strand
GAAACGGTGTATCACAAGATATTCGAAGCTGTTGAGAAAGTCCCCGGAGCAAGTAATCCTCACCGCGTCAGGTCGCGACAGATAGGAAACACGTATATGATAGTTCTCGACATAGAAGCTGACGGCAATATAACGCTTACCGAAGCGCATAAAATAGCCGATGAAGTGGAAAAAAGTATCAAACAGTCAATAGAATCGGTGTACGACATCGTTGTGCATATCGAACCGAAAGGAAAACACCATTCCGAAGAAAAATTCGGCGTTAACAAAAAAATGCTGAAATGATTTTTACGGTGTCGGAACTTGCCCCGTTCGGCGTAGCGAGACGCTACGCCGAACGGGGGTTTATTTCTGGATTGCTTCTTCGCTTCGCTCATCGCAATGACGGCAAGCAAAGCCGTCATTGGCAGGCGTAAGCCAAAGCAATCAGGAAAAATTTTGAAAAGAGTAATATTATAAGCGTATTCTTTTGATGTTTAGATTTTCCAATTTCATTGAGCCAAGATTCAGTTCCTGTCCTTTAGCCAAATGAGCTACCTCGTCTAAGGTCATGGGAGATATTTGATTAAAGAAGTTTACCGCAGCAGTATCAACTGCAACTATATCAGGAGAGATGAACAAGGCTTTGGCGTCCACAACATCCGCCTCCGAGCGTCCTTTGGGACCGTTGCTTTTCAAAACCCTGTAGGCATCTACGATATTCAGCACAGGTCGTTTTTCGTATGTACAACAATCGGCGATACATTGCTGCAGGTCGTTTGAATGGAAAAATCTTCTGTCCCAGATGATACCCATATAGTTTTTCATGGCGATGGTCATTTTGGCGCCTCCGTGATTTTTCAGTATCGGGGCGTTTATCCATGCGTCACAATCAATGATTGATTCGTGTACTTTGATAGTTTTTAGTTTTTTGCCCTTGGGTAAAGATACTTCTTTGTAGTATTTTTCTTCATGAGCGAAAGCCATTTTTCCGCCTGCTTTTTTCACGGCGTCTTCTATTCCGCTGTTTTTGTATGCAAGATTCCAAACGTCGCAGGTATGGTCAAACACAACAATTTCCTTAGCTCCGGCGTCCAGACAGCTTTTTATGATGGCTGACACTAATTCGGGATTGGTGTTGGCGGCTAATTCGGGCGAACGATCCCATCCGATATTCGGTTTTATAACAACTTTCCATCCCTGTTTAATATACTTTTTCATTCCTCCCATTTCGGCAATAGCCCGTTCAAACATCCGGGAAGGTGTTCCGTTCATTATGGCAACAAGGTCGTTAGTTTCTTCCGCTTTTCCATAAATTTTGTTTGCGCCCGTTAAATTTAACGTTCCGGCAATTCCGGCAACAGCGGCGGTTTTGATAAAATCACGTCTTTTAATCTTCATGTCTCAATATTTTTAAATTTTAAATAATCGGACAAATGTAATCCTTTTTTTCGTAATCGGATAAATATAATTAAAGAGAACCTCTAAAAACTTGATTTTTTTCACTTTCATAATTAATGATTAATTTTGTACCGTTTTTAACAGAAAAAAATTAGAATGCGAAAATACACTATTTTAGGGAATCCGGTGAGTCACAGCAAAAGTCCGGCGTTATTTAAGGCGGCTTATGAAAATTATCCGGATTTAAGTTACGACAGAAACGAACCTCATAAGGCAGAGGAATGTATCGAAATATTGAAATCACGGTATGACGGCGGCAATATCACGGCGCCTTTCAAAGAAGGGGTTTTTCGGCTTGCCGACGAAGTGACGGAGGTAGCCGATCTCATCGGCGCCGTTAATACTGTGATTGTATCTCAAAACCGGATAAAAGCGGATAACTGTGACCATTACGGAGTTTCCGAAAGTTTCGGGGAATTTAACGTCGTTTTAAAGGGAAAATCCTGTTTACTGCTCGGTACAGGTGGCGCCGGAAAAGCCGCAGCTTATGCCGTCCACAAAGCGGGAGGACTGCTGACAATAGCCAACAGAACGGAACAAAAAGCCAAAGATTTTGCACAAAAATTAAATTGTAATACCTCTTCCATAGCCGGTCTGGAAAATTCGGTGAAATCTGCCGACATAATAATCAACACATTATATAGCGATATTGATATTATAGACAAACAATGGCTTCATTCCGGACAGGTGATACTGGATGCCTCATACATCGGTTCTCCTTTATTGACCAAGGCAAAAGAATTGAAATGTATAACCATTGACGGTCGTTATTGGGTGTATCATCAGGCGGTGTACTGTTTTTTGCAATTCACAGGAATCGAACCCGATAAAGATGCAATGAGAAAGGTGCTGGGACTGAATTGAAGCCTCCCTACCCTACTCTCAAGGGTAATATCGCTAATGTGAGAATTTTATAAAGACAAATAGCTCTAAAAATGGCTAAATCTTTTTTTGAGGCGCTATTACTTCTGGCTGCGCCGTAGCAATGACGGCTACGCCGAACGAAGAGGTCGCCAAGCAGCCCGAATGGCTTAATTTTCATAACCGCAGGTCATCGACCTGCGGAAGCAACCTCTCTAACCACTGCCTGAAAGGCAGGACTGACGCAGTCAAATGCAGGGACTGACACGCAAATTGAAAAAATGAA
>JAISRS010000233.1 GCA_031273485.1 Prevotellaceae bacterium | reverse complement strand
TGGCTTTAAAGAAACGTCTGAAATCGGCAAATCTCGGCGCCTGCAATGCCTTTAATTTAGAAAATTCCGCAATTTTGCAACCGGGTATTTCTTGATAAATCCGGGTCAGAAACTGTATGTAAAGTTCCCGCTTTGTGTATCCAATCAATTCGGAATACTTTCTGTGAGTTTTCGATTCTGCCACGCCGGTTCTACCTTCGCCTTTCCGGTTGTCAGCCTCTGCATACGGCGGATTGATATAGACAATCAGCTTTCGTCGTTTTTTTTCATCAACGAGAATAGCGTAAAGTTCATCGGGTAATTTCCCACCTTTTGATTGCGGTAAAAATTCATCATTCAAAAAATCGAACTGAAAAACTTGATTTTGCCAAAGATTGGCGCCGTTTTTTATGCGATCGTGCATTACATCTACATCTTGTTTATCCAAAGTTGAAGCAAAGAGTTTGTCTTTGTTGGTCAGGCCGGCAAGCAGGTTTCCCGTTCCGGCGGCGCAATCCCAGACATAGTATTCGTCCTGCCAATCGTCGCCGAAAACGTCGGCAATGTATTTTTGCGACAATTCGACCCAAATCTGCGGCGTAAAGAAACTGCCCTTGCGTTCGCGCACGTCTTGCGGAACAAGCAGGTCGCGGCGTTCCACGATGTAGTCCCAATATTCTTTGTGGGGAGGGCGTTCGTATTTGTTCCAGAAAGTAGAATGCGCTGTTTGGTTATCGGAAAACGCAGTAGTTTTAAAATTTTTAAATCCTTCCGCATCTAATTTTCTGTCCAATTCGTAATGATCGGATTTGAGCAACACAAATAATTTTTCTTTCAGTGTTTTATTTTCATGAGAAAGCAAATCGGCAAGATAAAAATCGGCATCTATAATTCCGTGTTTTTTTGCCAAATTCCAATTATTGACTTGAATAGTCGGCTTTACGACTTCGAGCCATTTGTTGTAAATAATTACGAAATTGTTTTTATCGATTTTGACTTTGGTGGCTTCTGTTTTTCCGACAATGAAATTTTGTTCGACAAACCGATGCAACTCCTTTTCGTCACGTTCGAAGTCAAAAATCATCGTATCCGAGTCAATAACTTTCCTGAGCTGATTATATACCTGCTGAAATTCTTTTGTTTCGGTATTCGATGGGGGCACTTTCCAGTTGAAATCGTTCTGATAAAAAACAGTCTGAATTTCGGAATAGGGGAGGAACGCGATTTTTTCGCCGTCGAAGCAGCCCAGAAACGGCGGCGGCAAAATTTTGTCGAATGTCCGCGCCTTGCCGATAGTCAACACAAGTTGCGCAAACATGGCGTAAATATCGTGGTTGCCTGTTTTTGCCTCCGCCCAAAGCAGGTATTCATCGGCGAGATCAATACTGCCTGCCGGACGTCTGAGTTTTACCGCAAAATCGATGGCGCCGATAATTTTGTCGCAATCTAACTTGTTGAAAAAATCGGTAGCTACGCTGTTTTTTATTTCTTCCTCGCGGACGTTTTTGTATTTCATTATTCTGTTTTGAAAATTTGTCGTACAGTCATAACCGGACGAACTTTCCATTATTTTTTATTTCTTTTTCCATTCTTGCTTTAACTGTTCATCCCCCCCGAATGGCATAATCGCGAAGAACCGACGTTGCCCATTGACGAAACTGCGTGGCGCGAACGGAATTTACCCGATACCCAACCGCAATAATGGCGTCCAGATTGTAATGTTTGGTTCGATATGTTTTACCGTCCGACGCAGTTACCGAGAAATCCTCGGTAACTGAATTTTCATCTAACTCTTTCTCTCTGAAAATGTTCTTCAGATGCAACGAAATATTATCCGTAGAACAGTCGAACAATGCAGCCATCAGTTTTTGACTTAGCCATATTGTTTCATTTTGTACCCGTACTTCTATGCCGTCTTTCCTTGCCTGATTGCTGAAAATCAGAAATTCAGCGGTACTGTTGCGTATTTGCAGTTTTTTTTCTGTCATATCTGATAATGTCTTTATAATTAATCATCTTGCTACCTTTATATGATTTATGGTGCAACAGTAATCGTCAGAATGGTCATTCTCAATTAACGACGGTTTTTTCCTTTTTTGCCTGTGTTCATCTTTGAAGTCTGTGTATTGACGGACAGTTTTTGCTGCGGATTGTTTGTTTGTTCTGCTTTGGTCTTTTTGACGTACAGCAAAATAAAATAAACAAGCGTACCCACAAAAACAAGCAGGAATACCAAAGAAACAATCGAACCGATCAGCGTCAGTGAATTATAGACATCGGGTTCAAACCGAAATACAATCTCATGTTTGCCTGCCGGAACATTTATCGCTCGTAATATCCAATCGGTTCGGAAACAATCGGTTTGTTTTCCGTCGATAAATGCTTTCCAGCCATGTTCGTAATAGATTTCCGAAAAGACGGCAATCCGATCGGAAGAAGATTCGGATTTATAGGTCAGCATATTCGGTTTATATTCAATCAATCGGATAAAATCTTTTTCATCCGCAGAAGAATGTTTGATACGTACTTTATCGGCAAACTTTTCATTCACAACGGCGGTCGTCAACGGATCAATTCGATGTAAAGCCGCCATTTCCATATCTGCATCGGGAACAAATTCTACCGTATCGATAAACCATGCATTGCCATTGATATGAGGATTAGTCAAAGGAGGAGAATTCGGATCATAGATAATATATTTGGCGTTGAGCATATTCAATGTCGGCGTTTGCAGGAACATATTCTGCACAGCCTCAAAAGACGGATTCGATTGCAGTACCGAACGAATAATGTTCATCTCCTTTCCAATACGGTGATCGATCAATTCCTGATATTTTCGCAGTTTAGCGGCATGATAACCTCCTATCGACTTATGAAAATACGATGTATGTGTTTCATTATATGTATCGACGCTCAAATTCAGCACCCTGTACGATTGAGAGGTATCCTGCAGAATATATTCGTCGGCGGCTGTTTTTTGATAGCTATCTTCAAATTTCTTATCGGAAAACGAATTGTCGTTGAGATAGCGTTTGTC
>JAISRS010000359.1 GCA_031273485.1 Prevotellaceae bacterium | reverse complement strand
ATTTTTTGAATTTTGAATACGCAATATTTGCGTATTTGAATTATATGTTTTAAACCCGCGCGCGCGTAACTCGCTGATCCTCTCTCTCTCTCTCTCTCTCTCTCTCTCTCTCTCTCTCTCTCTCTCTCTCTCTCTCTCTCAAAAACCATAACAAAGCAACAAGCATCTTCGAAGCCGACTGCTTTATTCATGTGGTGATTATTTGAGAAACAACAATTCATTTTTTTAAATTTCCTTTTTCGTTAAAAAATCTTTGTTAAAAACTTTGTTTTAATAAAACAGCGCAAAAGTAGTAATTATTTTTCTAAAAAAACAAAACAAACAAGAAAAAAAATTGTTGATTGTGTCTTTTTTGTCCTAATCAGGATTTATATAATTAAAGTATTAGTGGTATTATGAGATGGTTACGAGAGATGAAAGGATTGAAATTTTTTTGAATATTTTTTTTTTGCGGGGGATAAATATATAGTGTGTTTTTTTTATGATTGAAGGAATGTTGATTGAGAAGATGGCTAAATTGGGCGTCTTCTACGTTCGGGGTAGCGAGACGCTATGCCGAACGGGCGCGGCTTCGTTTCCGTAGGTTGCGCTACGCTCCACCTACGGTTAATAAAGTGTCGTCCCTGCGGGACTTGGCGTAGAGGCGGCTCTGTTTCCGTAGGTTGCGCGTAGCGCAACCTACGGTTAATAATGTGTCGTCCCTGCGGGACTTGGCGTAGAGGCTCGCTACGTCGAAGGTAAAAGCGAAGCTCCCGCTTCGCAACAAAGGCGGGTCTGCAAGCTGGAAGCCTGCTTTTAGCTGCGGCGTAGCGAGACGCTACGCCGAACGGGGAGACTTTAAAGACCTTAAAGTCCTTAAACGAAAAATCTACCGGATAAAAAGACTGCGACTCAGCCTTCCCTTGGGGAGGGAAGTAGGAGGTTTTCCTCGACGCGCACAAGATTTTCAACCCTGAGTTTACCCATTGTAAATGAGGGTTAAGAAAACGATAAAAAAGAAATCGACCGCAGAAAAAACGGTTTTTAAAAGTTCCCATAAAAAGATTTTATGCTTCATATTCGGATTATTGTATATCTTTGCAGCCATAAATTAATAAATAATAGACATGCTATGAAGAAGTTATTTTATTTTACCATTATTTTGTGTCTGTTTGCATGTGTTGCGAACGACACTTTGCCTTTGCTTGACAAGGCTGCATTTGAAACAACGGTGGACGGCGGAAAAACATCGCTCTACACACTGAAATCCGGCAACGGAATTACCATACAGGTCACCAATTTCGGCGCCAGAGTAGTCTCCATTTGGGCGCCCGACCGAAACGGAAAATATGAAGATATCGCCGTAGGATATGAAAATATCGACCGGTATATCAACAACAGCGGCGAGCGCTATCTGGGCTGCGTGGTAGGACGATACGCCAACAGAATCGCAAACGGACAGTTTGAACTCGACGGAGTAACCTATCGTTTGCCGATCAACAATAACGGGCAAACTCTGCACGGAGGACTGAAAGGACTTGACATGGCGGCATGGAATGTGGACAAGGTTTCCGATAATGAAATCCATTTCTCCTACACATCAAAAGACGGGGACGACGGTTTTCCGGGAAACCTCAAAATCAATATGACATACTCCTTAACGCCGCAAAATGAGTTCCGCATCATCTATAAAGCGGCAACAGACAAACCTACGGTAGTCAATCTCTCGAATCACACTTTCTTTAATCTGAAAGGAGAATCGAACGGCACAATTACCGACCATGTCATGACGATAAACGCCTCATACACCACGCCTGTGGACAGCGTTTTAATCCCCACGGGGGAAATAGCGCCGGTGGACGGAACTCCGTTCGATTTCAGAAAACCGACAACTATAGGCGAAAGAATAAATAACAACGACCAACAGCTGAAAAACGGAATGGGCTACGACCATAACTGGGTTCTGGACAACAAAAGCGGAGGCGTGGCGCTTGCAGCTACGGTGTATGAACCGGCAAGCGGCAGAACGCTGGAAGTATGGACGGATCAGCCCGGATTGCAGTTCTACAGCGGAAACTTTTTTGACGGAACGTCTAACGGCAAAACCGGAAAACCCATCAAATTCAGGGAAGCGCTGGCTCTGGAAACTCAAAAATTCCCCGACAGTCCCAATCATCCCAATTTCACATCCACCCGCCTCAACCCGGGTGAAATATACACTCAAACATGCATCTATAAATTTTCAATTAAATAAATTTTTTATACCATGAACAAAAAGATCTTGACATCACTGTCAATTATTTTATTTACTATTAGTGTTTCTGCCCAATGGAATCCGACAACAGACAAAATAAGGACAAAATGGGCAAACGAAGTGAATCCGGACAAAGTTTTGCCGGAATACCCGCGTCCGATTATGGAACGAAGTCAATGGACTAATCTTAACGGATTGTGGGATTATGCAATATTGCCCGCAGGCTCGAACGAACCCTCGACGTTCGACGGGAAAATCCTGGTACCATTTGCCGTAGAATCCAATCTGTCGGGAGTTGAAAAAACGCCCGGAAAAGAAAATGAACTGTGGTACAAACGCACATTCTCCGTACCTGCCTCGTGGAAAGACAAAACCATTCTGCTCCATTTCGGCGCAGTGGACTGGAAAGCGGAAATATTTGTGAACGACATCAAAGTGTGCGAACACACAGGCGGCTATACCCCGTTTTCGATCGACGTAACTCCATATTTAACAAAAGGAGAACAAAAACTCGTTGTTAAAGTATGGGATTCCACCGACGACAACTATCAGCCGAGAGGCAAACAGGTCAGCAAACCCAACAGTATATGGTACACCTCCGTGACCGGAATCTGGCAGACAGTCTGGCTGGAACCTGTTGCTCAAAAACATATTGCAGCTGTAAATACGGTACCCAATATCGATGCCAAACAGCTGTCGGTAAAAGTCTGTACCCAAAACACCGTGTCGAAGGATATTATTGAAGTCGTGCTGAAAGACGGAAACAAAACAGTTGCTTCAGGCAAATTCGCCGCCGGACAAGACATCGACCTTTCCGTTCCCGAACCGAAACTCTGGTCGCCCGAATCGCCGTTTCTCTACAATCTGGAAATAAATCTGTATGAAAACGGAAAATTGCAGGACAATATCAAAAGCTATGCCGCAATGCGCAAAATTTCAAAACATAGAGATGAAGACGGAATCATACGCATGCAACTGAATAATAAAGACTATTTCCAGTTCGGACCCTTAGACCAGGGATGGTGGCCCGACGGTTTATACACTGCGCCAACCGACGAGGCTTTGGCGTATGATATTCAAAAAACCAAAGATTTCGGCTTTAATATGATTCGCAAACACGTTAAAGTAGAGCCTGCCCGCTGGTACGCTCACTGCGACCGCATCGGAATACTTGTATGGCAGGACATGCCGAACGGAGGAAATTCGCCCCGATATCAACAATGGCAATATTTCGACGAAAAAGAACTCGTCAGAAGCACGGAATCCGAAAACAATTACCGCAAGGAATGGAAAGAAATAATAGATTATCTGAAACCCCATCCGAGCATAGTTATCTGGGTGCCTTTCAACGAAGGCTGGGGTCAGTTCAAAACCGTAGAAATTTCACAGTGGACAAAGGATTACGACCCGTCGCGTTTGGTTAACTCCGCAAGCGGCGGAAACCATTACGCCACCGCCGGAGATATACTCGACGTACACAATTATCCGCGACCGGCTACCAATCTCTACGACGCAAAACGGGTAAACGTGCTTGGAGAATACGGCGGTATCGGTCTGGCTGTTGAAGGTCATCTTTGGCAAACCGACAAAAACTGGGGATACGTAAAGTTTAAAAATTCCAAGGAAGTAACCGACGAATATATCAAATATGCCGAACTGCTTAAAGCAATGATTAAACGAGGATTTTCGGCAGCTGTCTATACCCAGACCACCGACGTGGAAGGCGAAGTAAACGGACTGATGACCTACGACAGACAGGTTATAAAATTAGAAGAAGACCGGTTGAAACAAATTAATAAAGAAGTTTGTAATTCGTTACAAAAATAAATGCCGGACGACATAAACCAAACTCTATA
>JAISRS010000460.1 GCA_031273485.1 Prevotellaceae bacterium | reverse complement strand
AAAGCATTTGAAGTGCAGGATTTAGATTACGAGATGCTACAAATCAGACCCATTTTACCCAACGAATTGCCCGTCCTCGAAGATTTTCTGTATGAGGCAATTTATCAGCCCGAAGGAGCAGAACGATTACCGCGTGAGATTATCAAAGCGCCCGAAATAGATGTGTATATTCGCGACTTCGGAAAGGCGAAAGACGACCATTGCTTAGTTGCCGATTGGGACGGTAAAATCGTCGGCGCTGTATGGGTTCGGATATTGGCAGGCGAGGTAAAAGGTTACGGAAATATAGATGATAAAAACACCCGAATTGACTGTTATCTTAAGAAAGTGTATCTTTGTGACAATTAAATTCAAGTAAAAAAATAGACTGACATAAAAGGGGAATTAAATGGACAATATAAAATCATACAAGTTAACAGGTTACAACAGCACTATTGATTTCTCTGCCGATGCAAAATACATCATTATCGGCGGTTATGATGGCGGATTCAAAGTATTTGATACGGCAAACAACAAAATTTGCTGCAAAACCAAACTGAAAGGCGCGAAAAGCGATATCGATATTCTCCACACAGGCAGTAGTTTTGATAACAAATATGCTGCTTTCAGCGCTTTGTGGAAGATTTTTGTGATGGACTTGCAGAAAGGAGAAATCATTTGGGAATTTGAATTTTCCAAAGCAGAGCGCCGTACAAGCAGTCCCTTTTGCTTTTTCAACAAATCTTCAAAAATAGTGATTCCAAACGGCGATAATCTGTTAATTTACAATATTGAAACACAACAGTCGCAATATATCAAATTGCCCGATGGCGCAGGCTGGACTGATTGTTTGACTGTCAGCCCTGATGACGCGCTCGTTGCATACAAAAGTTGTAACGATGAGCACAGTATTTTCATTACATACAAAACCTATTACACCGCATTGGATGACAGGGTTTTTATTTATAATACCACAAACGGAAAATTGCACAAGACGATAAATGTGCCTTACCCACAACAAGTCAGAGGTCAAATTTCTATCAGCAAGTATATGAAATTTGTTGATAACGACACATTGCTGATTCAGCGGAAGGCATTTGGACTGTCCTGGTTTAATATAAATACAGGCGTTGAAAAATTCACACACACTTGGGAACAAATAATAGGCTTAAAACCAATAAATTGTTCTTTGAGGAATTTGCAAATATCCGATAACGGTCGTTATATACTGTTTAACAAGGAAACGCCCGACCCAAAGCGCCTTCCCGATGAGTGGGTAATACCCATTCCCGATGGTTTGGAATATATTTTATACGATATAGCGGAAAGCAAAATACTCTTCCGGCACAAAAATGGGGAAAGTCCTGCCACTTTTCATTTCGAAACACAGCAATTTGCCTTCATAAAAACAGAATATGATGAAAATTTCCGCTGCTTGCAATACCTCTGTATTGGGCTGGAAAATATCAAAAAGAATAATTAAATGATATACTTCGCATAACAGGACTGTATGCGTTTCACCGCTACCCATAAAGAAATCTGCGAAAATCCATCTAATCTGCGTGCCCCCATGCCGTGCACCTGTCAAAAACTTGAGGCGTATCGCGTGAAAAAGTGTTGTATCCCCAAAAAATACTATCTTTACTCCGTCTAATAACTTTAAAATAAGAAACAATGAATGATTTTGGAACATTATTGACGGAGAACCCCAATCTGTTTATTGGGGTGTTTGTCGGCGTTCTTGCGCTGTTTTTAGTCGTGTTTATCATTATCAAAGCTGTGGATGGGGCAAAAAAGAAAAAATTAAAATTGCAAATGGCGGAATTGGTTTTTGACGCTGCTGTTCGCCCGGCAAGTAAGTTTGTAACTGATTTGCAGTTTTCAGGATACAAAATTTATTCGGTAAACAACAAAGAGCCGGTTGTCGTCGGGAAATCTGTCTTTGCCCCTGAAGGTTCGTGTGTTGTAGAGTTGGAATACATAGATACGGATTATGCCACAAGCCATCGATCTATGACTACACTCCATGGCAGACAGACGCTGGAATTAACCGTGCGCTTGGGAGCACAGTGCAAAATTAGCTTTGATGATCAAAGCCGCACATTCAAGGTAATGGAAAAATAGAGTTGGTACGTATTGATGGTATGGGTAATCACTTTGATGAAATAATTACCGCTGTTTCAAAAAATAAAAAAACCGGACCGTTTTACCGTTCCGAAAAGGCGGTCATTTACAACAACGACTGCCTTGAAGTGCTTTCAGGTATGCCTGAAAATTCTATAGATATGATCTTCGCCGATCCGCCGTATATGCTTTCAAATAACGGCTTTACCTGTAAAAACGGAAAGATGGCCCCGGTAAACAAGGGAAGCTGGGACAAGAGCGGCGGGTTTGAAAACGATACCATGTTCCACGATGAGTGGATACGCGCGTGCCGCCGCGTTCTGAAGCCCGGGGGTACCATCTGGATAAGCGGTACCTACCACAGTATCTACCAATGCGGTTATCTTCTCCAAAAAAACAATTTCCATATTCTTAATGATATTGCCTGGTTCAAGCCGAACGCCCCGCCGAATTTAAGCTGCCGCTTTTTTACCGCCTCGCATGAAACGCTGATTTGGGCAAAAAAAGATAAAAAGGCAAAACATGTTTTTAATTATGAACTAATGAAGGACGGCAGTTTTCCGGAAGATAAATTAAAAAAAGAAAAGAGTCAAATGAGATCCGTCTGGTCCATACCCAGTCCGGCAAAGGCGGAAAAAAAAGAAGGAAAGCATCCCGCCCAAAAACCCCTCGCTCTTCTGACCCGGATCATCTACGCGTCAACGGCGGAAAACGGTATTGTCCTTGATCCCTTCAACGGCGGCGGGACTACCGGTCTTGCCTGCGCGGGCGCCGGCAGGTTTTATATAGGCATGGAAACAGACCCGTCTTACTGTGCCTTAACCGTGAAAAGGCTCAGTTCCCGCGCGGAGCAGGCGGACGCCGGGGTTGGTTGTTTTTTTCCCTAATGTTGATATACTTGACGGAGAATTTATTTTAGGGAGCCGTATATGCGAAGAATGTACCTGTTGTTTGCCTT
>JAISRS010000424.1 GCA_031273485.1 Prevotellaceae bacterium | reverse complement strand
TCATCCGTCAAATCATTAATCAGTTGGGGCATTTTTCTACTGTTGTCCTGCATGAAGAAATTCTCGGTTTCCTGCATTAAAGATTTATTACCCTGCTCGCTAAGGAATTTGATGATGGGCTTATATTTGGGTAAGCCCTTGTGCGCCCGATATAAGAGCAATCCGCCTTCTTTGAGTTTATTTTTTGCGATGTATTTTCTTGAATCCGAAAGCAATTGCGTTATTAAATTTCTTTGTGCGGAATACAGTTTATCCACATACGGTTTGTAGTCGTTAAACATCTGGTCGTCGCCTTTAGGGACGGGACCTGCTATGATGAGCGGCGTCCGGGCGTCGTCAATCAGTACGGAATCCACCTCGTCAACTATTGCGTAGTGATGTTTGCGCTGTACAAGTTCATCGGGCGAAAACACCATATTATCGCGCAGATAATCAAATCCAAATTCGTTATTTGTTCCGAAAGTAATATCTGCGAGGTAGGCATTTCGCCTTGCCAACGAGTGGGGTTCGTGTTTATCTATGCAATCGACGGACAGTCCGTGAAATTCGTATATCGGACCCATCCATTCGGAGTCGCGCTGCGACAGATAGGTATTTACCGTTACGACATGCACTCCTTTCCCGGCTAAAGCGTTGAGAAATACCGGCAATGTAGCTACCAGTGTTTTACCTTCTCCGGTGCTCATTTCGGCAATGGCGCCAATCAGTTTCTTTTTGCCGTCGGGAGTATTTTCATATTGCAGTTTGGGCGAGTTCAACACTATCCCTCCGGCTAACTGGACATCGTAATGTACCATGTCCCAGGTAATCATGTTTCCTCCCGCCATCCACTGGTTTGCCCAGATAGCCTTGTCGTCTTTAATTGTGACGTTGGCTTTTTTTGTGGCGAGTTCTCTGTCGAAATCGGTTGCCGTAACAACAAGTTCTTTGTTTTCGGTGAAACGTTGAGCGGTATTTTTCACTATTGAAAACGCTACGGGAAGAACTTCCTGTAAAATTTCTTCAATTTTATGGTCAACTTCTTCCGTCAGAGCGTCAATTTTTGTATATAACGCTTCTTTGTCTTTAATACTCAAGTCGGGAGATTCCATTTCTAATTTAAGTTCGGCAATCTCCTGCTCTTCTTCAGCATAATAATCTCTGATTTTTTGTTTTAGAGCCACCGATGCTTCTCTTAGTTCATCGTTGCTCAATGCTGCAATCTTGGGGTATATTTCGTTAATTTTAGCCACCCGCGGCATTATTAGTTTTAAATCTTTTTCCGATTTAGTACCGAAAATCTTTGCTAATACAGAATTTATAAAATTCATAAAAATAATTTATAGACGTAATACGAATGCGCAAAGATACACTATTTTTATTTTAATGCCACAAAAATTTTATTTTAAGACGCAAGTCGTAAATCCGGAACAACGGATTTCCGAATAAAAAATCCTCATTTTTGTATCATTACACGATCTTTTTTATCCACGAATTACACGATTTTTTTATCCACGAATTACACGATTTTCTTATCCACGAATTACACGAATTACACTAATTTAAATCCTGCGGATTTTTACGAATTAACACGAATTTCTTTATACACGAATTATACTAATTACACGAATTTAAATCCTGCGGATTTTTGCGGATTAACACGAATTTCTTTATCCACGAATGACACGAATTTCTTATCCACGAATTTCTTTTTGTCACTCAGGGCAACCGCATCGGGTGGACGACAAAAATCCCTCGTTTCCCCGCTTTGCTTGTACGAGGTTATCGAAAGGGTAACTCCTGCGGAGATTTGTGTTTGTTGTTGCCGTTTCCCCGTAAGTGCGGGGGAACGACGATGGGATTTTGTAGTACACCCACCGCATCAAAAGCCGATTATTTTTTTCATATATTTAATATCTATGGCAGCTCTGCGGGTGTACGACAAAAAGCCCATTGTCGTTACCCCTTGATTCTAATTAGAATCACCTCCGATTCCGATTAGAAACATTGATTCTAATTAGAATCACTCCCGATTCCGATTAGAAACATTGTTTCTAATTAGAATCACCTCCTGATTCCGATGGGTGTACGACAAAAATCCCATCGTCGTTACCCCGTACAAGCGAAAAGTGCAGTGCGGGGTAACGACGATGGAAGTTTTGTCGTACACCCGAGAACAGGGGGGCTGAGTTATTCAAAAAATTAATTTACCTTTACGCCGAAAAAAATCGCGAAAGCGAAAAATAACACAATATTAATTTCATAGAACAACTTATTTATGATACATCATTATTTAAAAATAGCTTTCCGCAATCTGTGGAAATACAAAAATCAGACGTTTATCAGCGTTGTTGGGTTAGCGGTGGGATTTACCTGTTTTGCAATGGCAACACTTTGGATACGTTACGAAATGACATTCGACGGTTTTCACAAAAACGCCGACCGGATATATCGCGTCAAGATGTTGGATTATTTTGATTCGGACGGGTCGATAAGAGGACCATATCTTTTGGCGGCTTATCTCAAAGCCACTTTCCCGGAGATAGCTCATGCCGCGCCGCTGCAAATATACCGCTACAGCGCCGCTGATACAAAAATCGAATACGAAGGCGTTACGTATCCGGCGGATGTGCTTGATATTGACTCTTCATTTTTCGGAATGTTTGAGGTGAAAATCGTCGAAGGCGACATGGATTTTTTGATTCCCGAAAGCAAAAAAATAGCAATTACCCGTGAAAAGGCGCGGCAACTGTTCGGAAACGAAAATCCGATCGGTAAAACAATTAAAATGCGTGATGACTACGCCATTGGCGCCGTAGTAACAGGATTTCCGAAACAGAGCAATTATCCGTTTGACTTTCTGCACGGATTGACGAATGGCTACGGCGTACACACACTTATTGAACTGCTTCCCGGTATTGATGTCGAAACATTCGGGAAAAAACTGTACGAACATACCGTAAACCACAATAAGGTAAACTCCGGTCTGGACATCGTAAAAATGACCGTTTCTCCGCTTACAACACCGCACAAAATGCGTAAAGATGTAAAATTTCAGCACATCGTTATTTTCTCCGTTGCCGGCTCGCTGTTGATTCTGTGTACCCTGTTCAACTATCTGACGCTCTTTGTCAGTCGTTTTCGGATACGGCTCAGAGAACTCGCCCTGCGAATGGTCTGCGGAGCGTCGAACAGCTCGTTGTTTGCGCTCTTGTCGGTGGAGTTTATCATATCATTGATTATTGCGCTTTTGTTGGGTTTGCTGTTTGTACAAACTGCTATCCCTCACTTTCGTCAATTATCCGGCATCAGGCTGGAACTGTCTTCAATCTACCTTGAAGCGCTGATATATATCGCCGGAATTATCCTGTTCTCATTGCTGGCTTTCCTTGTGGTATTGACGGTATTCCGTCGCAAAACATTGAACGCCGCCATACGCAAAAGCAACAAAAAACTGTCGCGAAAAATTTCGATTGTTGTTCAGTTGATAATCAGTATATGCTTTGCATTCTGCACAACAATCATCGTAAAACAAATGTATTACCTGCACAACACCGCCGATTTGGGCTTTGCTGTCAAAAACCGCGGCTCCTTAACGATGATGGGCGATAAGATTGACGTGAAAATGCTGGACGACAAAATACGGCAAATACCGGGAATTACGGAAACAGTCGCAGGTATTAGCCCTTTAATGGTTACCGGTTCCGGAATGCGTTATCGTTGCGACGAATGGGATGATAAACCGAAAGACGCAGAACTTGTAATCTTTGACTTTGCCTCCGTTTCGGAACGATTTTTAGAATATTACGAAATTCAATTGATTGAAGGCGAAATGTTGAACGACACGGACGATAAAACAACCGTACTGATAAACGAATCGGCGGCAAAGGCTTTGGGATGGCGCACATCCGCAGGGAAATCGTTTGGGAAGGATGATTTGTACTTTAAAATAAAAGGAGTAATCAAAAACATATACGCCAAAGCGCCTACTGTCATCCCCGACCCGTTTATCTATACTCATGTACGGCACGAATCCGAACCAGACCATTCAATACTGTTCAAATATGCCGAAGGAACATGGAAAACATGCAGGGAAAGAATCGAAAAAATTGTCAAGGAAGAATATCCCAATTTCTGGTTCCGGATTCACAATGCCGAGGAATTTTATGAGGGATATCTTAAATCGGAAAACACTTTGCTTACGCTGCTTACGCTGATTTCATTGGTGTGCGTATTTATCTGCGTTTTCGGGTTTGTGTCCATGGTATCGCTCACCTGCGAAGAACGACGCAAGGAAATAGC
>JAISRS010000394.1 GCA_031273485.1 Prevotellaceae bacterium | reverse complement strand
CCCTGCATTAGCAAAATATTTAGAGGTTCGCTTTAGTTTTTCGGATGAAATTATATATCTTTGCGCCAAAATTCTGTTACATGCAAAATAAAGTAAAAGTTGGTATTGTGGGAGGAGCCGGATATACGGCGGGCGAGCTTCTGAGGATACTTATAAATCATCCCTGCGCGGATATTGAATTTATTTACAGCACATCTAATCCCGGACAGCCGGTGTATGCCATTCACAGCGATTTGTACGGAGATACGGATTTGTGCTTTACAAACGCCATAAAGCCCACGGATGTATTGTTTTTGTGCCTCGGACACGGAGTATCTCGCGAATTTCTGTCATCGAATCATTTGGATGCAAATACGGTAGTTATCGATTTAGGCAACGATTTCCGTATTGATACGGCGTTTGAAAAAGAGGGTAAAAGCAGAAATTTTGTTTACGGATTACCCGAAATCAACAAACACGAAATTATTCATGCCGAAAATATAGCAAATCCGGGCTGTTTTGCCACAGCCATACAGTTGGCATTATTACCCTTAGCCTCGGAGAACCTTCTGACAAACGAAGTGCATATCAACGGCGTCACAGGCGCAACGGGAGCGGGACGGTCGCTGAGCGAAACAAGCCATTTCAGCTATCGCGAAAGCAATATTTCCATATATAAAGCATTTACACATCAACATCTTAGAGAAATAAACAAAACCCTGACAAAGGTGCAGGGAATGGTACCGGAGTTGAACTTTATTCCCGTAAGGGGAAATTTCACGCGAGGCATTTTCGCCACGGCATACACCGTTTGCGAAAAAGAAGAAAATGAACTCATTGACTTATATAAAACATTTTATGCCGAACATCCCTTTGTGCACGTTGTTGTAGATAAATCAATCAGTTTAAAAGATGTGATCAATACAAACAAATGTTTATTGAACATCAATAAACATGGTAACAAAATGCTGGTAACAAGCATAATCGACAATCTGATAAAAGGAGCGTCGGGACAAGCCGTTCAAAATATGAATCTGATATTCGGATTGAAAGAAGACTGCGGTTTGCGGCTTAAATCTTCGGGATTTTAAATTAAAAAAATTATATACATAATACAATGAGTAAAAATAATAAAGTATTACTTGCATTCAGTGGAGGATTGGACACTTCGTTTTGTGTTCGGTATCTGAAAAATGAAAAAAATTTGGACGTTCACACCGCACTGGTAAATACCGGCGGATTCAATGATGAAGAATTGAAGGAAATAGAACGGAAATCGAAAGATTTGGGCGCTTCATCACACATTAATATCGACAAAGTGAAGGAGTTCTACGGAAAAGGCATCCGATATATGATTTACGGAAATTCGTTGAGACAGAATACCTATCCTCTTTCGGTCAGTTCCGAACGTATCTTTCAGGCATTGGCTATTGTGGAGCGGGCAAGAGAAATCGGAGCCGGTTACATAGCGCACGGCAGCACCGGAGCAGGCAACGATCAGGTTCGATTCGACCTTGTGTTTCAGGTTATTGCTCCCGAAATAGAAATATTGACGCCCATCCGGGAACTCCGCCTTTCGCGTCAGGAAGAGATTGATTATCTTGCAAAACACGGTCACAGTTATAATTGGCAAAAAGCAAAATATTCAATCAATCAAGGACTGTGGGGAACAAGCGTAGGAGGCGTCGAAACACTTGTTTCCGACGGCGTTCTTCCCGAAGAAGCATATCCCGTGCAGGTTACAAAGCAGGGTAAAGAAAAAATCAGTATTGAGTTCGAAAAAGGAGAACCGGTGGGACTGAACGGCAAAACGATGTCGCCCGAACTTGTTATCCGTGAAATCGAAAATATCGCCGCTCCATTCGGCATCGGACGTGACATCCACATCGGCGACACAATTATCGGAATCAAAGGACGCGTGGGTTTTGAAGCCGCCTCGGCGCTGATAATCATCAACGCCCACAGACTGCTGGAAAAACATGTGCTGACAAAATGGCAACAATACTGGAAAGACCAGATGGGCAACTGGTACGGCATGATGATGCACGAAGCGCAATATCTCGAACCGGTGATGCGTGACATTGAAGCGTTTCTCGAATCGTCCCAAAAATACGTCACCGGTTCGGTTGATGTAACTTTGCAACCATACCACTATAACGTAACGGGATGCAGAACGGCGCACGACCTGATGTCTTCAAAATTCGGAGAATACGGAGAAATCAACAAAGCCTTTACAGGCGATGATGTTAAAGGATTTACAAAAATTTTATCGAATCAGATGAAAATTTACTACACCGTAAATTCATCCGAAGAATAACGATATTCGGCAATGAATAGAGATTCGATAATAATCGGCGTAAATTTCGTGGTATTGTTGTTGTTACAAATTTTTGTATTCAACCCCATATACTTGGGTATATATCTCAACATCCAGATATACTTGATGTTCATTTTGTTTTTGCCGGCAAATCTGTCAAGCCTTTCGGTGATGTTTCTGTCGGCGCTGATGGGCTTGTCGGTGGACTTGCTGTCGGGCGATCTGGGGCTGCACATGGCGGCTTGCACAGCCGCCGGATACGCACGGATGCCCTTGTTGAAAAAAACATCCACAAACGATGTCCAAATCGAAATCCCTACGATTCAAAGGTTACATTTCAGCAACTATTTTCTTTATACAATAATACTCATCCTGTTGCATCACATAATATTGTTTGCTTTGGAAACTTTTGCATTTAGCGAAATATTATTGATCCTTGCAAAAACTTTAGTGAGCGCCGCTGTTAATTTTATTTTAATCGGTATTATAAAGATGGTGATAACAAGGAAATAAAACCGACACTTGAGAAGCGGTTATCAGTGGGAAATTAAAAAAACCATAGCCGATTCATAAAATTTTGTACCTTTGACCCCGTAAATAAATAAAACTTTAAAATATACGTTATTATGAAACTAAAATTTATTATTATGTTATCTTTTATAACACTTTCACTCTCCCCCTGTTACGGACAAAAAAACAAGGATGGAGAAACAGGGCGAAATAAAAGCGGCAACGCTGTTATTGACGCCATTATGAGTCGTCGCAGTATAAGATCCTACAAAAAGGAGCAAATCAAAGACGAGGAACTTAACAAAATCCTGGAATGCGGCATCAATGCGCCAAGCGCAATGAATCGCCAGTCGTGGGAAATACGCGTGGTGCAAAATCCGGAAATTCTGAAAAACTTAGGCTCTTCGTTTCATAACGCTCCGACTTTGATTATAATCGCCTCGGTGGCGGATAATTTTTTCAGTCCTGTGGATTGCGGATTATTGGGACAGAATATATTGCTGGCGGCAGAATCGTTGGACATCGGAACCTGCGTCATCGGCAGTATTCTCAACGCTTTTGAAACTCCCGAAGGAGCTGAAGTCCTGAAAAATCTTAAATTATCCGAAGGATATAAACCATTGTATGCTATAGCCGTAGGATATAAAAACGAAAAACCGGACGCTAAACCGCGTGACAAAGAAAAGATCAAAATAATAAAATGATTTGTTAAGAGGCTGTGTTAAATTACTTTTAAAACAGCCTCTTTCTACTTTGCCTGTGCGGAACACTGACCTCGTTAGAAAATAAAAGCGCCTCATTTCTCTTGTTGCCGAATGAGGCATCACAGTTGCAGAATTTGCGGATTTTCGGGCAATCGGAAATAACTTAATCAAGGGAATATTGACTATTTTAGGGCAGTGTTTCAAACAACGCGGACTTGGCATAAAAATTTAGTCTGTCGGTTTATATCCGAATATTTGTCCGTCGGTTTATCGCTTTTCATCTCTGCCCTTACTCCGTAAAGTTGCGGTTAATTTTGTAATTATAAATTGAATAATTACCTTTGCGGACAATTATAAACGAATATTGGTAGATTAATTAATTATAAATTAGTTGAATAAGTTTTATCGTTAATTTTATATCATTTCGTTAAGACAGTCAATAAAAAAAACGTATTAAAGATGAAATTTGGTGTTGTTATATTTCCGGGTTCAAATTGTGACCATGATATGATATATGCGTTCCAAACCATTATGGAACAGGAAGTAGTTCCTCTTTGGCATAAAGACCGTTCGTTGCAAAATGTTGATGGCGTGCTTTTGCCGGGAGGATTTTCTTTTGGCGATTATTTGCGGTCGGGAGCTTTAGCTCGATTTTCCCCAATAATGTCGGAAGTAATTGATTTTGCGGAAGGCGGCGGTTTTGTTTTTGGAGTTTGCAATGGTTTTCAGATTTTGTGCGAATCGGGTTTGTTGCCGGGTACATTGCTGCACAACAGCAATCAAAAGTTTATTTGCAAAAATACCTATATCATCCCTGATGCAAAAAACACTCGCCTCACTCTCAATTTGGACGCCAAGCCGTTGAAAATTCCTATTGCTCACGGCGAAGGGAGGTATTATGCCCAGAGCGACGTTTTGGCGGACATGCGCCGAAACGGACAAATCCTGTTCAGATACTCCAACAAGGACGGCGTGGTGTCGCAGGAGGCAAACCCTAACGGTTCGGTCGAAAACATTGCAGGCGTGTGCAATGAACGCAAAAATGTTTATGGAATGATGCCGCATCCCGAAAGGGCGGTGGACGAAGATTTGGGAAATACCGACGGAGTATGGATATTAAATTCCATTATTCAAATGTTTAAATAGTACGAAACAAAGTTCATCGCTGCAATGCTATTTAAGAATGTGGTCGGGCAAAACGAACTGAAAGAAAGACTCATTTCAACAGTCGTGGAAAAACGTGTGAGCCATGCCCAAATATTTGAAGGCACAATGGGTTATGGCGGTTTACCGATAGCCCTGGCTTATGCGCAGTTTATTTCGTGCAAAAACAGAGGAGCGGACGATTCGTGTGGAGTATGCCCCTCGTGCGTTAAATACAACAAACTGATTCATCCCGATTTGCATTTTGTTTTTCCGGTAAATACCACCAAAAAAATCAAGGAAAAACCTGTGAGCGACCATTTTTTGCCGGAATGGCGACAAATCGTATTAGATAAAAAATATTTTAACGAACAGGACTGGTACGAATCCATAGGTATCGACAAACAGGGAAATATCAGCGCTTATGAAGCTGATAAAATTCTTTACAAACTGAATCTGAAACCTTTCGAATCGGACGATAAAATAATGATAATCTGGTTGCCCGAAAGATTAAATTCAACATCTGCAAACCGCCTGCTGAAACTGATTGAAGAACCTCCAAGTAACACGATATTTTTCTTTATTACCGAAAGTCCCAACAAGGTTTTGCCTACGATATATTCACGCACTCAACGCATAAGGCTTCATCCGATAGAATCGGAAAGTATGATTGAGGCGCTGAAAAAGAGCAATTTTAACGAAACGGAAACATATACGGCTTCCCGCCTGTCGGGAGGCGATTATCTTAGGGCGATACAAATACTGGAAACTTCCGATTCGGCAAAAGTTCATTTCGATAATTTTGTGCAATTCATGCGTTTGTCGTACCAAAACGACATTCTGGGTCTTTTGGACTGGGCTGAATTGATGTCTTCAACAGGAAGAGAAAAACAAAAGTCATTCCTCATATTTGCCGAACGCTTAGTAAGAGAAAATTTTATCTTAAACAAAAACGCCGACATTGTATATCTTGGATTTGAAGAATTGGAATGGGCAAAAAAATTCTCGCGATTTATTACCGAAAATAATATCACGGAAATATATAATCAACTAAATATCTGCATCCCTCAAATATCGCAGAACGGCAACGCAAAACTCATATTCACCGACCTCGCCCTAAAAATGAAAGAACTCATACGACCCAAATGAGAACGATGAACGATGAACGATGAACGAATGGAAACGTAACAGTCATCCACTCCACAGCGCCTCAAAAAAGATTTAGCCGTTTTTTTCTATAAAATGAGATATTTTCTCAAAAACTTGCATTTTGAGAAAATACTCATACCTTTGCTCCCCAATTATAGCAGTAAAAAATATGTTATTAGAATTTAGTGTAGCAAATTTCTTATCGTTCAAGGAGAAAAAAACAATAAGTTTAATTTCTTCAGGTATCAGTGATTACAAGGATGATAATCTCTTTGACACAAAACGATATTCTGTATTGAAAGGGGCAATTATATACGGTGCAAACTCAAGTGGAAAATCAAATTTGATTCGTGCTATGAGCGCTATGAGGCAGATTGTTATAGATACATTCAATCAATCTTCTACAAAACCATTGCCTTTAACGCCATTTCTGTTAAATTCGGAAACAGAAAATGCACCCTCTTTTTTTGAAGTATTATTTGAAATAGACAATATTCGTTATCGCTATGGCTTTGAAGCCACAAAAAAAGAAATTGTGTCCGAATGGCTTTTTGAAGCGAAAAAAAATGTTGAAAAATATCTTTTCATCAGACAAAAAGAAGGTATAGATGTATCTTCTTCTTACAAAGAAGGCGCAAATTTGGAAGAAAAAACGCGCGAAAATGCTCTTTTCCTCTCTGTTGTTGACCAATTCAATGGCTCGATTGCAAAAAAAATCATGAATTGGTTTTCTAAAGTCATAACCATTTTCGGGTTAAACCACGAAAATTATGAATTGGTTACTTTCAAATTTTTGGAAAATAAAACAGCCATCAAGTCAATATTGGATTTCTATAAAACGTTGGATTTAGGATTTGATGGTTTGAAAATCAACAAGAAAAAATTTGATATTAAAGAAATTCCCGAAGATACACCTGAATCTTTAATCAAGATGATGATTAAAGATTTGGAAGGCTCTTTTAAATTTAACATCAAAACTTTACATCAAAAATTCAATGAGAACAATGAAATAACAGGCACACAAGATTTTGATATGAGAAGCCAGGAATCTGCCGGCACAAACAAAATCTTCGATATTTCGGGACCTGTTTTTGATGTTTTGCACAATGGAGGTATTTTGATTGTAGATGAACTTGATTCAAGTTTGCACCCATTGATGACCCTGGAAGTTACAAAACTTTTTAATTCAAAAGTGAATAACCCCAAAAACGCACAATTGATTTTTACAACTCACGATACCAATCTTTTTTCTTATGGGAAATATCGCCGAGACCAGATTTATTTTGTTGAGAAAGACAAATATGGCGCTTCCGATTTATATTCACTGGTTGAATATAAAGAAGAAGACGGCACAAAAATACGCAAAGACCGTTCTTTTGAAAAGGATTATATACAAGGCAGATATGGAGCAATTCCTTTTATCGGTAACATTTCTAAAATATTACAGGAATGGCAGGAAAAATAAAACTGAACAATGCGGATAAGCAGAAATTTGCTTTTAAGGACATTTCTCGAAAAGAAAATGTACGTCCGAAGCGAAGATTTTTTCTGATAGTTTGCGAGGGTGAAAAAACTGAGCCAAATTATTTTGAATCGCTTAAAGACAATCTTCCAAGAGGAGTATTAGATGTGTGCGATGTCAAAATTATTGGAACAGGGAACAATACCAAGTCGCTTGTAAAAAAAGCGAAACAATTACGGGTTGATATTGAAAAAGATACTTACAGGCGAATTGATAAGTTGTGGGTGGTTTTTGATAAGGACAGTTTTACGCCTGATTCATTCAATTCCGCCATTCAAGAATGTCTGAATAAGCGGGATATTGCTTGTGCCTGGACAAATGAGGCTTTTGAACTTTGGTTTTTGTTGCATTTTCATTACTTCAATACAGGCATAAGTCGAAGACAATATCAAAAGAAAATTGAAGAAAATTTTCAATCAAAAGGCTTGTTGAATTATACATATCAAAAAAACAGTACTGAAATGTATAAAATTCTCAACCAATACGGAAGTTTAAAAAATGCTATCGCAAATGCGAAAAATCTCGAGAAATTGTATGCAGGGCAATCTGACTTTGCAAATCAAAATCCGTGTACGATGGTGCATAAATTGGTTGAAGAATTGTTGAAATTGGAAGAAAAATAAAGGACGATGTTTAATCTTCCTGAGGCTGACATTTATACACAAGTAAAGACGTAGCATGACGTATCTTCCTTAACAATGATATACACCCTATTGTCTTTTTAAACAGGCTAAATCTTATTTTGAGGCTATGGAGGGAATGACGACTATGTTCTCTTCGTCCGGCGTAGCCGTCATTGGTAGGGGGAATATCGCAAGCAACAAATAAGAGATAATGACAGCCCCGATTCGTTCGTCGTAGGGGCGACCCTTGCGGTCGCCCTCTTTGCGGTCAACCAACGGATATCCAACGACGAATGTATTTGTTACAAGGAGGGCGACCGCAAGGGTCGCCCCTACGACGTCTCTCCCTCCGTTCGG
>JAISRS010000375.1 GCA_031273485.1 Prevotellaceae bacterium | reverse complement strand
GTAACAAATCATTTTCCAGTCTTTGCCCTGCCATTCTACCACATGAGTTCAGAGCCGTTTTGGAAATTGGTTGCAAATGCAGGCTGTGAAAAATGGATTGAATCCAAAAGTTCAATGCGCAGTTTCGGGAATCTGACAACGGCAGTGAAATTCGCATTGATTGACAATGAATTATCTAATTTATTTTTACCTGCTGAAAGCAGAGATATTCTAAAAATTACGCTGTTGGATAATTATTTTCCTGACACGAAGTCTAATTTTGGCTCAAGTGGAAATGATGACCTACCGTCTGGAACCATTTTGCACGAAAATTCGGAAAAATACAAACAAAAAATAATTGAATTGAAAAATCAAGTTGATGAAAATGCTTTTCAGGAGGAAATTTTTATTCGTGGCGGGCTTTTCAAGCGTGAAATTCCGAAGATTTATAACCATACTTGCGCAATTTCAGGATTAAGGATTTCCGCAGTTGCTAATGTTTCAATGGTTGATGCGTGCCATATTGTACCGTTTTCGGAAGGTTACGATGATACATTGACGAATGGAATTGCCCTTTGCCCGAATTTGCACAGAGCATTTGACAGAGGTTTGATTTCTATTTCTGATGATTACACGATTCTGATAAACAAGAATTTCGTAGAAAACGAAAAATCGACTTTTAATCTTTCACAGTTTGCAGGGCAGACAATATTTCTGCCATTTTCGGAAGATTTATTTCCGTCATTAGAGAATATTTCATTTCACCGAAAAAAATATGGATTTTAAAATAATGCAACCAGAATTTAAATATTTACCTCTCAATGATTTGAGTTTGAATATAAATTACCCTCGGTTGCCAAAATCAGAACAGGGTAAAGACGAAAAAACTGTAATTGAATTTATGTTGTTGGATGCTTCAACATTAGAACTTATGTTAGCCATAGGACAAAACGGATATTTTCCGGGTGAACAATTATTGGTCGTATTAGATGCAATAGATAATAAATATCGTGTTGTAGAGGGAAATAGAAGATTGTCTGCGGTTAAATTATTAAATAATCCGGAACTTGCTACTGTACAAAAATCAAAGGTATCACAAGTTATAAAAGAAACTTCGGAAAGACCAACAGAAATTCCCTGCTTAATTTTTGACAACGAGCAGGAAATACATAAATATTTAGGATTTAAGCATATTACAGGCATCAAAGAATGGCGACTTTTAGAGAAAGCAAGGTATTTGTATGGTTTAAAAGAATCGTTATTCCCTGACAAAAATATTATTCAAGCCTCAAAAGAAATTGCAAAAATGATTGGTAGCCGTATGGATTACGTGAGGCGAGTGTTAGTTGGTTTTGAAGTTTATAAAGTGATTGAAGATGATAATAATTTTTACAATATTAGGAATTTAAACGATAAATCATTCTATTTTAATTATATTGTAGATAGTTTGAATCACACGAACATTAGAAATTTTATTGGAGTAGATTTTGAGGCAAATCAGCCAATTAAAAATTTGTCCGCTGAAAATTTAGAGAAATGGACACATTGGTTGTTTGAAAAAAATGACCAAAATAAAACTCGTTTAATAGGAAACAGTTCAAATTTGAATGACTTAAATGCCATTTTGGGACATACAGAGGCTTTAAATGCTTTTGATAACAAAGGATATACATTAGAACGAGCTAAAGAACTTACAGGAGAGTTTGATACAATATTCAAAAATCTCGTTATCAATGCCTGCCAAAATCTTGAAAAAGCAGATGGAATGGTGATAAAAATAAAAGAGTTTTATGTTGATTTAGACGATGATTTGAAAGCGATAAAATTATTGGCAGATAAAATTAAAACGACAGTAAAAGCAATTAACTCCAATATAGATGACTAATATAGATACCTTTTTCGATTCGTTTGTTCTGAAACTTTCAGAGAATTATCCAAGAGATTCAAAGATGCATTTTTATGCAGATTACTTTGAATTGGTTTCTTTATTTAACAAAGATAATATTATATCTGTTTCCGAAATGTTGGATAGATTGAAAGATGAAGGCATTATCAAGCAAGAAAAAATAATTGAACATCAGGCAGAAAAAAATGATGATGATGAGATATTTGTTAGAGAAGTGTTTAATCTTTTAGAACAAAGAAATATATCTTTTGGAAATGATTACCCTTTTATTTATTCTGATGAAAGATTATCATTAAAAAGTGATATTAATAATCGGCAAAAGGTATATATTTTCTTGTTACTTGCATCAAATCTAAACCTCTTTAAAGATTTTCAGTCAGATTTAACAACAGAATTTGAATTAATTTCGCAAAAAGCATTGGAAAATTATTTACCCGATTATGCTGTTATTAAAGGTTTTGGCAAAAACAGTGAATTTACAGGTTATATTTGTGATAAGATAAGACAATTGGCAAAAATTATGAATCTACGGACAAACGAAGAATATTTAAAAACTATATCTTCCAAAGGGACACAAGATTTGGGATTAGATATTGTAGGATGGTTGCCTTTTAATGATAATATAGGTAATTATATTTCTGTTTTTTGTCAATGTGCTTGCGGTAAAGATTGGAATAAAAAACTCAATGAAACAAGGCGTTATAATAAATTCCTTAATTCCTACTTATCGAATATTACACATTCATTATTTATACCATATTCGCTAATCAATTACAACGATTCTGTCTTTTTTGAACACCACGAGTTCGGTGAACCTGTTTTATTGTTTGAAAGAAAAAGAATATTATCACTCATAGAAGACAAAAATATTTATGATACTTTAAATACAAAAGAACTAATAGAAAAATGCGTTACATTTGAGGAAAATATAGTTTAAAGTTTTTAGTTAGTAATGCGAAATTTTTTAACTTATAAACTCTGCGTTTCTTTATATAATTATATTTCACGGTTACACGGAGAATATATGTTGTAATTTATTTATTTTGAGCTACTTGTACTTTTATTTTCTTATTTTCATTCAATCTTTCATTTTCATACGAGACGTTCTTTCAAGTATATTGAAAATAGACACGTCGTTACCGCCGATAACCTGTACGATTTTCTGTATCCGGTCGTGAAACTCCTTGCGGATATATACCGTTTTGCCCAGACGCGCCGTGATGTTTGATTCCCTGATAAACAGGGATTCATAGTCCTGCGCCCTGTTTCGTTTACGTTTGCCGTCTTCTCTTTGCTGTTCGGACGAAACGGGCATTTCCTCTTTCGGCGCCTGTTCCTGCCGTTCGG
>JAISRS010000160.1 GCA_031273485.1 Prevotellaceae bacterium | reverse complement strand
CCTGCGTGTCTATCAGCAGTTCTTTTTGCCCCAACTGCACCAGCGCATCGCCGATAGAGGCATCGCCGTGCGGGTGGTATTGCATGGTGTGTCCGATGATATTGGCGACTTTGTTGTACCGGCCGTCGTCGATGCGTTTCATGGCATGCAGGATGCGGCGTTGCACGGGTTTCAGCCCGTCGTCGATATGCGGCACGGCGCGTTCCAGAATCACATACGACGCGTAATCCAAAAACCAGTCCTTGTACATGCCTGGCAACTTGTACTTCTTCTCGCCCTCATTGATTAGCTTTGCATAGCGCCCCTCGCCAGCGCCTTCGCCGGAGGGGATTGGGTCTTCTAATTCTAAGTCTTCTGTTGACATAATTTATTTTCTATAATGAATCTATGGATGGTTGATAGGGAAATGTTTTAAGGTGTTCAATCCATTGTGCCAGTTTGCAGACATTTTCGGCATTCTGTTGTTTTAGTGCGCAAAATAATTGTTTTAAAGATATATTGTTTTTGCTTGTTCCAGGCTTTGTTACTTTTAGAAGTTCGCTAAGCGTTGTGGGTAAATGATAAGTTGCCGGCGAAATGTTACACTGTTGCGCCGTATTCAGTATAAATCGTTCCATTGCCGGACAAATCTTAATAATATAATGTGCCCTGCTAATATGTTTATATAATTTTAATGCATCCGTATATATTTTTATACATTTAAAATCATTCATCGCTTTCGGTTCAACTTTATCATCATCTATAATACCTATTGCCGGTCTGTCCGCTAACTTATTATTCATGGTACTCAAAACCTTCGTACAGGCATGTTGGTGATTATATCCCGTTCCGGCAGGCGCAATGGTTTCTACAAGGAGCGTATCTACATAACATTCGGTGAGAATATGAACGGTCATGGTTATAAGAATTTTTCGATATTGAAAAACAAATCCTCTCCGTCATTATAGACTTCGTTTACTTCCTCATCGGATAATCGTTTTGCGGATGTTTGCCCATCTTTAAAATCAATCAGGTATATGGCAACATCTTTTCGCAACCCATCGTATTCAAGAAAATCATTAACGATAATATTACTATGCGTAGCAATGAAAAACTGGTTGGTTGTGCTATTTATAATATCTTGTGTAATGCTTTTTATATAGGGAGGAAACGCATGTGCTTCCGGTTCTTCAAATAGCAAAATGGAATCCTTATTAGAGGCAATAGCCGTTTTGTAAAAAATCACTCGTTGCAGGGTGTCGGCCATAGACGAATAAGGCAATAACATGATTTCGTCGTTACCCAAACGTCGTTGCGTTTTAATACTGCTACTTGATTTATCCAGCACATATTCCAATCCGAATTTAGAAAACTCTTTTTTCATCCATATTTTCATATCCGTGAGGAGAGTACTATACGACAAAACGTCAATGATGTTTTCTCCAAATGGCGGTAGCAGTAGGTCCTGCCCAATGGATTTCCATTGTGTTGCCTGTGAGAACAAGTAGCGCTTAACTTTATAGCAATCACCTCTCTCTTTAAAATTGGGAGTATAATATTCCATTTCTAAATTATTTGTGAAACGACATCCTGGGTGGAACACATCGGCCTCTTCGAAAAAAAATCGTAAGGTCGCTATATCGTTTTCCAATATCACTTTGGTTAAATTTGTTTTTACTTCCCCTTCTTTTTCCGATGCATTATAAAAAAGTTCATTCTTATTTTCTGCCCTAACAAAGCGAGTAAGATTTTCGCCCTTCTTCAAAAACGGTACGGAAAACAAACTCAATGCCTCCAATATATTTGACTTCCCTACATTCGGGTAACCGATAAACAGATTAATCCGCCTGCAATTCTCCAATTTCAAATCTCGAATAGATTTAAAATTGGTAATATTTATATGTTGTATGTGCTTCATCATTTATTTTTATTTTCATGTATTTAAAATTTATCTCATTTTCTGATTTTACTCTTTTACAGCCGTAACAATGATTGCAGAGTTAAATTGTACCAACTTTTCCCAATCTATTTCACCATTATCTTTACAAAACTCATTGGCAAATTCTTTTGTGAATTTGTTAATCATTTGCGAATATGATTTTATAAAGTCTTCATTTTTTTCTTTCGCTTTATGACCTAATGGCTCAATAATTTTTATGTGAAGTTTGGGGTCTCCCGAAATAAATTCCCAAAAACGTTGTCCGCAATATTTATAATAGTCTCCTTTATCAGGATTGTTATCTCGCCCATAGCAACAACCGTTTACAGCGACTATGTTTAGTTGAGAATGGCTTGTCCGTAAGGTTTTCTTCGCGGTTTTAAAATCAGCAATCATTTTCGCAATTTGTGAACTGTTTCCCCAATTTGGCCCTGACTTAACAGTGATAATGTATCGAATATCATTATTATCAAACTCAAGGTCTATGCCTGTGATTCCCGATTTGTAACCCCCATAAACTTTACTGTTAATAAATATGGCAAGGCCTTCGAGCCAATCGCCGAAAATAGTTTCTTCGTTGGAAGAGATATGTGCGTCAACAATAGCGCGGATAATTTGCTCTGCCGTCAATACATGTTTGGCTTTAAACATGTATGGATTCTTCCGTTTGAGAACTTTTGCAAGTTTCAAATCATCCAGACTTTGAATTCGTTTTTGGTGAAAAATATTAATATTATTTTCCACGTACTTTGCTACTTCTTTTGGATTTAGTTTTTCCATATTTTACTTGTGGCTCCAATAAATAACGAGCCGTTGGTTCCAGTTGTTCATATACCATCTCGTAATATTCGGGAACAATATCAATCCCGATAGAATTACGTTTCATTTTGTTTGCGACTTTCAGTGTGGTGCCTGACCCCATAAATGGGTCAAGAACCGTATCATTTTCTTTTGTGAATAATTTTATAAACCATGTGGGAAGTTCTTCGGGAAAGGCGGCACTATGGTTTTTGTTGTTACATTCCGTTGCCAGATGAAGGACATTGGTAGGATAGGCCATATCTCTGTCTATCCAATTAGAGATATTTTTTCCGAACCCACTACCCACTTTTGAATTATCACGAATTCTGTCAGTCTCTGATAATTTTTTCAACCTTGTTTTTGCCCAATCACCTACAGGAATCATCACTTCTTCCTGATACATGTTAAAGGTACGTTCTTTATTGAATTGTAACAACCGTTCCCACGCATCCCGGAAACGGTTGGGCCATTTTCCCGGATAACTGTTTTTCTTATGCCAGATAAACTCTTCGGTCCAAAGCCACCCTTGTTGTCGCATTTTCAGGATAAGTTCCATCACATATATGCTGCGTTCACCGTTGACCACCTTTTCTTTTATATTCAGGATAAACGTTCCTGTTGGCTTAAGCACTCTCAACAGTTGTTGCGATATAGGTAAAAACCATTCTACGTATTCATTTGCAGGAATACCGCCATACGTATTTTTCCGTTGGTCGGCATACGGTGGCGAAGTAACAATCAGGTCAATTGAATTATCAGCAATTTGCGTTAGTTGCTCCTTGCTGTCTCCCAAGTATAGATGAGTCGTTATTTCCATAGTCTTTCAAAACGTATTTACAACGCTTCCTCCACTGCTTCCAACCCCTCTTCAATCCGCAGATTGTCGATAATAAACCCTTGCCGGTCGGGGGTATTTTTGCCCATATAAAATTCCAGCAGGTCGTGGATGCTGTCGTCTTTGCTCAGGCGCACGCGGTCGAGGCGGATGGTGTCGCCGATAAATTCCGCAAATTCGTCCGGCGAAATTTCGCCCAACCCTTTGAAGCGCGTAATTTCCGGATGTTTTCCAAGTTTGCGGATGGCTTTTTCGCGTTCTTCGGGCGTGTAACAATAAAATGTTTCCTTCTTGTTCCGCACGCGGAATAGCGGCGTTTGCAGGATGTACAAATGCCCTTGCCTGATAATGTCGGGGAAAAACTGCAGGAAAAAAGTAAGCAGCAGCAACCGGATGTGCATGCCGTCCACATCGGCGTCAGTGGCGATGACCACCTTGCTATAGCGCAGATTTTCGATATCCTCTTCGATGTTGAGCGCGGCCTGCAGCAAATTAAATTCCTCGTTTTCGTACACCACTTTTTTCGTCATGCCGTACGAGTTCAGCGGCTTTCCCCGCAGGCTGAACAC
>JAISRS010000054.1 GCA_031273485.1 Prevotellaceae bacterium | reverse complement strand
CAAGCCGTACAAACGACGGTGCAAGCCGTACAAGTGACGATGCAAGCCGTACAAGTGACCGTGCAAGCCGTACAAGTGACGATGCAAGCCGTACAAGTGACCGTGCAAGCCGTACAAGTGACGGTGCAAGCCGTACAAGTGACGGTGTAAGCCGTACAAGTGACGGTGCAAGCCGTACAAGCGACGGTGCAAGCTGTACAAACGACGGTGCAAGCTGTACAAACGACTGTGCAAGCCGTACAAATGACGGTGCAAGCCTTCCATGAGTGGTCTTTAAAGACCTTAAAGACCACTCATGGAAGGCTCGCTTATGCGGGTTTGTAACCCGTGACACTATGTCTGTTTCCTGCTTTGCAAATCCGCGCGAGCGGTGAATTCATAATTCATAACTCATAATTCATAATAAATTTGTTGTGTAAATAAAAATTTGTATAAATTTGCACTCTAAACTTTGGAAAAATTTTGACCGAAGTTAGATTATGTTTAACGAAATATTAAGATATTGGAACCTCCGAGTAGCTCGTTTTTATTGTTTTCTTCCGCTCATTTTGCGGAATGGAGCGCGTTGTTGCTGTGTGTATTAGTCATTTTTTTATTTATTTATTTCACTGCGTCGGGAGCGGTGTCTTTGTTTGAAACGGACGACGAATCCACGCAAACCGACAACGCAAAAATTAGGTTTATAGCGGAAAATCACAAATTAATTAATGAAATATTAGCCTTTGTGAATATAATTTTATTTGCAATCGCCGGTTTATATGTAAATTATTTAATTCGATTTTTGCTCCGCAGCGCCGACAGTTTGTACATCATTGCGACATCAACGGGCGCATTCTTGTTTTTAATCCTGCTGATATTGCTTTTTAAACGTCTTGGCGCCAAGAAATCACAACGATTTATTTCCGTGTTCTATCCCGTCATAAAAGCCACATATTTTCTGTTTGCGCCGATAGTAAGGATTGTTTTTCCCAAAAACAGCCTGCCCGCAACAGACTCAACCGACGATGATACGGACACAAACGAAAACACATACGCCTTTGACGCCCCGCACAATATCGCCAACATAGAAGTAAAAGAAATACTCTTGAGCAGGATGGATATTGTGGCAATAGATATTTCGATAGATTTCAATACTCTGTACGACACTATAGTGGAATCCGGCTATTCGAGATTCCCTGTTTACGAAAACGACATAGACCACATAAAAGGCATTTTGTATCTTAAAGATATATTGCCGTATGTTAAAAGCGAGGATGATTTCCAATGGCAGGATTTAATCCACGAGGCTTATTTTGTTTTGGAACATAACAAAATAAGCACCCTGCTTGATGAAATGAAACAAAGAAAAATACATATTGCCGTTGTTGTGGACGAATACGGAATAACGGTCGGAATTGTGACGCTTGAAGATATTTTGGAAGAAATAGTGGGAGAAATATTCGACGAATCGGATGTTGAATCCGAAGAAACATTCTACATAAAATCAAAAGACGGTTCATATTCGTTTGAAGGCAAAACGCCATTAGTGGATTTTTGCAGAATAATGCAAATCGACCACGAGCTGCTGGACGTGGCAAAGGGCGATTCGGAAACCTTGGCGGGATTGCTGCTGGAACACAAAGGCGAATTGCTGCATAAAGGCGAAGAATTAAATTTTGCGGGATTTACTTTCAAAGTGGAAAGTGTTGGCGACCGACGAATTATAAGAATTAAAGTAACAAAAAATGAATAACGTAAAATCAAAATCGAAGATTACAGAACGGCTGTTTAAGGGCGCCATTATGTTGATTTTCATATCCTCCTGTTCAAACTATATCCCAAAACCAAAAGGATATTTAAGATTCGACCTCCCCGAAAAAGAATATCAACTGTTTGACTCCGTCTGTCCGTTCAAATTCGAATACCCCCTGTACGGTAAAATGATACCCAACGAAAAAGGATATTGCTGGTACGATTTATATTTTCCGCAATATTCCTCTACCATATATTTGAGCTATAATCCGATCAACAATAATTTTGCGCAACTGCTTGACGATACTCACGAATTTCTATATCGCCACAGCGTAAAAGCCGACGCAATAGAAGAACAATTTGTTCAAAACAAACATAATATAGCGGGATTATTATTCGACATCGGAGGTAACGCCGCTTCATCGGTGCAATTCTTTGTAACCGATTCGATAAATCATTTTTTACGGGGTTCATTATATTTTTATTCCACACCCAACAGGGATTCGTTAGCCCCTCTGATAAACTTTTTCAGGGAAGATATCGAACGCCTTATGCTGACGGTGGAATTTAAAACAACCGTTCCCGTGAAACAGAACAATAAACTGTCAACTAATTAATATTCCGAAAAAAAACATAAAAATATGCCGTTATATTCAATAGAAAAAGTCGATGGAGAAGGTTTTTTAGCCTTGTGGGAAATTACCGAAACTCAGGAAGAATTGATAAAATCGTGCGTAATTCCCGACGAAGAACTGGAAACGATATTAAACTATCCGAGCCAGAAAAGACGATTGGAACAATTAGCCGTAAGAGCGCTGCTAAATCATTGTTTCACAAAAAAACAGTACCTGGGATATGAGGAAAATAACCGCCCGTTTCTAAAAAACTACCCCGGCGATATAAGTATCTCTCATGCGGACAAATTCGTCTGTATCCTCGTCCACGAAAGTAAATACGTAGGGATTGACATCGAAGGCAGAAGACGCAACTTCACGCCGGTAGAAAACAAGGTCATAACCGACTACGAATACAGCTATTTAAGTAAAAAATACAGAGACGACCAGCTCTGCGTTATCTGGTGCGCCAAAGAAGCCATCTATAAAGCCATGCACGAACAAAAAGTGGAATTTAGCAGACAAATCGAAATCAAAAAATTTATACCCAGAAAGGAAGGCAAATTGGGAGCGCGATTCATCGACAGCGAATACGATGATCAGGATCTAAACCTGAACTACCGGATGATAAACGATAAATACGCCTTAGCCTGGGTGTTGCGCGATTGACGGAAACCTGAAATGATAAATATTGAAAACTCGAAAACGGAAATCGTGGACAATTCGGAAGTTATAAAAAAATATTTCACCGAACTCTCCGAGGTTCAAATCAACCGGTTCGACCGGCTGAAAAGTCTTTATTCCTGCTGGAATGAACGGATTAATGTTATTTCAAGAAAAGATATAACAAATCTTTACATAAAACACGTATTACATTCGCTGGCTATAGCCAAAACAGTGTCGTTTTTGCCCGACGCGCAGATCCTGGATATAGGCACAGGCGGCGGATTCCCCGCAATACCGCTCGCAATTCTGTTTCCCGACGCCCGTTTCACCGCCATTGATTCCACAGGTAAAAAAATCAAAGTAGTGGAAAATATATCTCAGGCATTGAATCTAAATAATATCGAAGCAAAACAGGAACGGGCGGAAAATATTCGACAAACTTTCGATTTTGTAGTGGGCAGGGCAGTAACCAATTTACCCGATTTCACAGGCTTGGGAATAAACAAAATCAAACAACAAACAACTCCCGCCACGCCAACAAACGGTATCATCTGCCTCAAAGGCGGCGATTTAAA
>JAISRS010000544.1 GCA_031273485.1 Prevotellaceae bacterium | reverse complement strand
TGTTGAAGAATAGTAAGTTTAGAGAAGATTAGATGTAAAATTTCGCTTATTTCGAATAATGCATCATATATTTCATAATTAATATGCTCAATAGCAACATAGTTGCGATAGAGTTGAACCACAATTTCCCGAATAGAAATAAATAAATTCAGGATTTCATCCACAATCCCTGGAGTATAAGCCGGTTTATTTACGATTTCCACAATTATTTCCTGAATATCAGTTGATAATTTAATGATTTCATCCATATTTTCCTGAACATCAGTCGAAATACCATAGACCGTAAGGGCATCTTTCTTAATACTGGTTACCCCGTCAAAAACATCCTTTAAACCTTTATAAAGAAACTGTTTTTCCTCGATTTCGGAATTAAAACAGCGCCAATCTAAATTCATATATATATAAGTTATAAAATTATAGTACAAAACAGTTTTAGGAAATTACCCGAATGGCTCCATTCGGCGCCATTCGAGCATCTCCTTTGGCTTTTTTTAACCGTTTATTATAACTACTGTTCAGGATTTGTTATAATTTTACGGCAAAAACAACTGTATTATACTTCGGCAACCGTGCAGGTTTCCGAATAACAAGCTCTTCGTCGTTTTGAGTCCAGCTAATCTTCTCGTCGCTTCCGAGCATCTTAATCGACGACACTTTTTTGCCCGTTTCGGTCTTCAATCCCAGCGATTTGACATGAATATCTTCCGTGGGAGCTTCCATGCAAAAAGTGTATAAAATTCTGCCTTTTGTCGTAAAACGCAAATCCGACTGTTGATACTTGCGAACATCCTTCAAACCACCGAAGTGTCCCTTTTCCTGATTGCCTCCAACCGAAGGACCTTCGCCGTAAACTTTCCATGGGCGCGTTCCATAGATAGCCACGCCGTTGTCCTGCATCCAGGTGGCGATATTTTCCAGAATATCCAGCACATCCTGTTCCAAATCGCCTTCGGGAGTTTGCACGATATTGAGCAGCAGATTTCCGTTCTTGCTTACAATATCAACCAGCATCTGCACGATTTCCGAACCGCTCATATATTTTTGTCCCACACGGTAGTACCAGTCGCCGATCGAAGTATCCGTTTGCCATGGATGTTCGTTAATACCTTCGGCAACGCCCCGTTCGCGGTCATGCACCCAGCGACCGTCCGAAGCCTGTTTGCAGGTATAAACCACGCCTTTCTTATCCTTCGTCAGAAGGTCTTGGTTGTAGTAATGAGCAATAAGCGTCCGTCCCACATCCTCGAAGGGCAAACCGCTATCGGAATACAGCAGATCAACCTTATAGTTGTCAATCAATTCTCTCACGCGATCGTACCATTGACGTTGCCAGACAGGGTTTTTAGTCAGCCAACCCGTATCGTCGGGGGCGGCGTCGGCGTGATACAAATCCTGATATTCGGGCTTACTCCCGTCGTAAGGCACGCCGGCTTTATCTCCCAGCTGGTCGGACTTGTGGCTTTTCTGAAACCAGGTATAACTTGCGCCCAGATGCTCCGAAACGCCGAAATACAGCCCCTCTTTCTTCGCCGCCTGCTGCCACAAACCCACAACATCCTTCTTTGGACCCATATTGACGGAGTTCCATTTGTGAAGTTTTGAATCCCAGAGGAAGAAATTGTCATGATGCGTTCCCATACTGACAAAATACTTAGCGCCCACACGCTTGTAGAGTTTCATTAACTCTTCCGGGTTCCACCGTTCGGCTTTCCACATGGGGATAATGTCCTTATAGCCAAACTCCGACGGATGTCCGTAAGTGTTAACATGATGAGTATAATAGCCGCTTGGCTTTCTATACTTTTCTTTTGCGCAATCGTAAGACGCGCCTTCATACATACCGCGAGCATACCAATCTCCCTGACGCGGAACGGCTTGCGGTCCCCAATGCGACCATATTCCGAACTTTGCATCCCTGAACCATTCGGGATATTTGTACTGCTTCAACGATTCATCCGTAGGTTTATACCTACCTTCAGTCATGGGCAGGTCTTTGTTCTGCGCAAAACCGCCCAATGTTACACTAATAAAAAATACTAAACTTACTAATTTTAAAGTTTTCATAAATAATGATTTTAAAATATTAAAAAAAAAAATTGAATTTATTTTGATTTTATTCATAGATTTCCGATTTTTCCTGCAGTCGTCAGCGCCCGCATATTCTACCATATTTCCGTCGCCGACGCCGCCCTGTCCGCACATTTTCAACACCGAGCATTTATTATAAAAAGACAGAAAACGACAATTCGACATTAATTTCCGATTAATTTTGACGCGCGGCGAGTTCCTGCGCCCGCAACCTGCACATAAAGAGCCACGAAACGATAAATAAAAAAGCGTCGCCATGCGTGTAATTATTCTCGCATATTGCGCCGGATTCAGGTTTTTTATGACATCCGTACCAAAAGTTTTCTGCATTTCAGCATTCATCCGTTATATCAAAATTTATTATAATCCGATTCAAAGGTACTATATGTCAAACCGATAAGTGCGAGATTTCAAATCTGTTTGACATATATGTCCGTTAAAAAATTTTAACAAAAGTACATATCTTTTTTTGATAAACTACAATGATGAACTGCTAAAAACTTATTTTTTAGCGGCGGAGATTCCGGTAAATCGCTTCTTTGCCCGCAGGCGCAGATTAAAGATATACAGTACTGGGCAGGCAACAATGGCAGAATACATAACAGATACTTTTACAATAACTTCGATGGCAAGGACAAGCGAAATGATAATGCGTACCTCGGCGGCGCCGGGCAGTCCCCGAATCAATTATATATGTATCGGTAATTTTATATCATAACAGAGCAATATAGGCGCTGAAATATGCAAATTGAACGGGTGTTTATTGTTGATTTAAACGCTTTTCAAATTCGGCAATGCGGTTTTCGAGAGCAATTTTTTCGGCACGCTCACGAGCAAGAGCTGCTTCCTTTTCAGAAAGAGCTGCTTTCGTTTCGGAAATAACCGCATCCTTTTCGGAAATGACGGCATCCTTTTCGGAAAGAGCAGCTACCGTTTCGGAAATGACCGCATCCTTTTCGGAAAGAGCAGCATCCTTTTCGGAAAGAGCTGCTTCTTTTTCGGAAATAACCGCTTGTTGTTCGGAAATAATTTTTTCAAATTTAATCTGCGCCATTCTTTCTTCTATGCGAAGATGTTCCAGAATGTCGTCTTCTAATTGCATGGCTGCGCGAACTTCCTGATCGACGGCGGCGGCTTGCAACCGGCGGATAATGGGACGATAATCTTCGGGAAAATGCTCTTCATTGATGTTCAGAATATGAGGATTATTCATTTTATTGGTCTGGTCGAAAAT
>JAISRS010000525.1 GCA_031273485.1 Prevotellaceae bacterium | reverse complement strand
CGTGGATGAAGTGCGCCGAAATCACTGACCGCGTGCTGGAGGCGGTCGCGTCCGGGCGCTACGACTTCATCCGCCTCAACTTGCGGGAAGGTTGCCTATACAATAGGCAAGCCCGCCGCAACTTGCGGGAAGGTTGCCACCCATGGTGGCAAGTCCGCCGCAACTTGCGGGAAGGTTGCCACCCATGGTGGCAAGCCCGCCGCAACTTGCGGGAAGGTTGCCACCCATGGTGGCAAGTCTGCTCGCTTGTGCGGAGTTGTAATCCATGCGATATATTATTATAAATAAAATAAAGACGCGGTTACCGGCGTCTTTATTTTATCTTTAAAAATATCCAATACATTTGGACTAATATATTCCTTATTTTTATTTTATTATCGGAACTACTTTCGACCCGTAGGGCGCATTGACACTGAAATTGAATGTTGGGTTATCATTTTTGTCCAAAACCAAAACCCTGTTGCCCATATCCGTGAGATAAATATCCCCATTCAAAGGATTTGCAGAAATATTATACACCATATAAAAGCTGTCAAAATCATCTTCTCCGGTGTCAATATTAGTGATTGCTTTCGTCTGCAGATTGATTTTGTTTACATGGTCGGAATAGTTATTCCAATCAAAATCGACGGCATAAAGGAAATCTCCCGAAAGGGCTATTTTGGAGGCTCTGCAATTGAAAGTGCGAGCGATCTGTTTTGTTTCCGGATTCAGTAAATGCAGATTTGACGGAGTTCCGTCCGACCATATCACATTGGTGGAGAAATATATGTCGCCTGAAGCAGTTGCGGTAATCGACACAGGGTTTTTCGGCACTGTGATGGTTTCTGTTTCCGTGAAATTATTTACATCAGTTATATCAATAATAGAAATGGTTGTGCCACTGCCCTGTCCGGAGTTGCAGACGTACAATTTCCCGTCATACGGGCAAATGCCTTCGGGATATGTTCCGCTTAGCGCCACGCTTCCGTCCGTTTCCAAAGACGCCGTATCTATGCGCACAACCTTGTTGCCGTAGGTAGTTACGTATGCTTTGTTTTCGTAGAAAGCAATATTTCGGGGCAATCCGTGTGCAACGCTTATCGGTATTTGCTTTTGCGATACGCCCGTTTCGGGATTGATAACTTCGACGTATCCCGGATAACTGTCGCTACCGGAAACAACACAGTATAATTTACTTCCGTAAAGAGCCAGATCATTTCCCACATCTCCGAGCGATTTTGCGTTTACCTCTGCAAACGACCGAGTCTCGTCGGTTTTCAGATCATAGTAAATCAGGTCGGCATTTCCGTTGCCATAGCCGCCTTCGCTGAGGACATACAAACCCGCTGTTTCAAATCCTTTACTTTGATTTACGCCGATTTCAATATCGGGATAACCCTCCGATCGGATGATTAATTTCGCCGAACGCGGCGCAGTGTTAATGTTTTCTGCCACGGTTACGTCAATCGCAGCATCCTTGCTTCCCGATTCCGTTGATACGGTAAACCAGTCGCCATTTTTCTCAATCGCCCAGCTTGTGTTGGATACAATGTTAAAGGTTTTGGTTTCAATGGCATTTGAAAAATCAAGCGACGTAACATCCGTCTCTGTTTTAAGATTAATGTTTTCGTCCTTGTTACAAGCAATTAATAAAATTGCAAAAACAGATAAAATAAAATACTTTCTCATTATTAATTTATTATTTTTAATTAAACATACATTACCATACAGCATTCGCGAAAGTGAAATCAAACGTACCTGATAAATTGATGTACCGGATTTCATAGCCTCATTCCTCGAAAGCCTGAAAAAACAACGTACCGGCAGGTTTTCTGACTTGTCCCGTTCAAAACTCCTTCCCATTATCCCGATTGATAACAGTGGTAAAAGTATTTGTTTTGAACTTTACGCGGGACTTACAGCAGCGGGTCTGTTCAGGATTCTCACCTGATTCCCTTTTAACACCGGTTTTGAAAAAAACCGACGAACCAAATACGGCGCAAAGGTAAACATTTTTTTTATTCCTACAATATTTTTTGTAAAAAAAGAGTTAGCTTTGCGGAAAATTTGTCAAATGAGTTCAAAAGATAAATTAATAGAACGATTCAAACAACAGCCGACGGATTTCACTTTTGACGAATTAGTGAGACTTTTTGGAATTTACGGTTTTACAATTGATAATAAAGGAAAAACATCAGGCTCACGAGTAAGATTCATCAATCATGAAAAAGGATTGATTATTGATACTCACAAACCGCACCCTCAAAATATCATTAAGAAAGGTGCATTGAAAGATATTTATGAAAAACTTATATTGTTCGGATTATTAATTAAAACAAGTAACAATGAATAAATTGGAATACAAAGGATACCGCGGCAGCGTGGAATACAGTGCGGAAGATAATTGTTTCTTCGGTAAAGTACTTGGGATGAATAAAGCGTCAATCACTTACGAAGGCAATACTCTGGAGGAATTAACAAACGATTTTAAAGCAGGTATCGACAGCTATTTGGAAGGTTGCAAAAATATCGGGATTAAACCTCAAAAGGCTTTTTCCGGTTCTCTGAATGTCAGAATACCTTCCGAAACACACAGTAAAGTCGCTACTATTGCAGAAAACAACGGCATAAGTATTAATGCTTTCGTAAAACAGGCAATTGAAAACGCAATAGCAAACAGATAATAGTATGAATAAATTGGAATACAAAGGATACCGCGGCAGCGTAGAATACAGTGCGGAAGATAATTGTTTCTTCGGTGAAGTATCGGGACTTGCAAAAGATTGCTGCATTACTTATGAAGGAGGGACGTTGGACAAACTCAAAGCTGATTTTGAGGGTGCAATAGACGATTATTTGGAACATTGCAAAAATATCGGGATTAAACCTCAAAAGTCCTTCAAAATAGTTTATATGGGGACGCCGGAGTTTGCGGTTGAGCCGTTGAGAGTATTATTAAATGCCGGATATAATGTAGTTGCCGTTGTTACAAGTCCGGATAAACCGGCGGGAAGAGGACGGGAAATAAAACAGTCGGAAGTAAAACGGTTTGCAACAGAACATTCGTTGCCCGTTTTGCAGCCGGAAAAATTGCGCGACGAACATTTTATCAATACCCTGAAATCGTTCAGCGCAGACCTCTTTATTGTGGTAGCGTTCCGCATGTTGCCCGAAATTGTATGGAACATGCCCCCCAAAGGAACGGTTAATCTGCACGCTTCCCTGTTGCCCGATTACAGAGGCGCCGCCCCTATCAACCACGCAATTATCAACGGAGAAACAACGTCCGGAGTAACTACATTTTTTATAACACGGGAAATAGATACGGGCGAAATTCTTCTCCAAAAATCGGTAGATATAGGCTGTGACGAAACAGCCGGAGAATTGCACGATAAATTGATGTCCTTAGGGTCGTCATTGTTGCTGGAAACGGTTGCCGGCATAGAACACAACCGCATAAAACCTTTTCCTCAACCGCACAAGCCGAATCTCAAGCCTGCCCCCAAATTGTTTCGAGATACCTGCAAAATCGACTGGAACCAGCCGGCGGACCAGGTGAGAAATCTTATACGGGGATTAAGTCCCTATCCGGGAGCGTGGAGCGAATTACAAATCGGCACAAAATCTCTACAGACAAAAATATTCAAGGCGTCGGCAGAACCGGGAAAAACGGATGTCTGTCCCGGAACAGTCCGCACCGACGGCAAAAACTTTTTGAAAATCGCCTGCACAGATGGATATATAAATGTGGAAGAATTGCAGGCGGAAGGCAAAAAATCCATGCCCGTAAAATCGTTTCTGGCAGGATTTAGAGAACGATGAACGTCTTGAATGATGAACGTCTTGAACGATGAACGCGGATTTCAGACATTTCCACGAATTTGTAATTTGTAATTCGTAATTCATAAGCCGTTCCATTCCGTACATTTCCATCCGTTTCCGTTGTTTTCAAAAATCGACACGCTTCCTGTAGAAACTTTAAGTTTGTGCGTGTTATGAAATTCTGTTATTGATAATGCGTCCATAATATGCGGAGCAAAACGAATTATCCCGTTTGAGGTACAAATCAGCGCTGTTTCGTTGTTGCCGATGCGGTTTGCAAAATTCTTCCACGAAACAATTATTCTGTCCACATCAACCTTCCAGCCGGGAGGTACAATGGCGTGACTGTTCCATAATTCAATAACGGCATTCCCGTAATTCGGAATTTCGTCCTTATCCACATCGGTCAATTGATGACTTTTAACATACTCCATGCCCAAACGGTATTTCACCTGTTCTTCGGTTTTATTTTCATCTTCTCCATAATCTATTTCGGTGAAATCGTTATCGGCAATAACGCCGGTATTTAAATTCATTTCATCTATGATCAATTCTGCTGTCCGCATCGTGCGTTTCAGGGGAGCGGCATAAACTTTATCGGGAATAATATTGTTGTTTATAAGATATTTCCCTGCATTTCGACTGCGTATTTCTTCAACTAAGGGAATATCTGTTTTAGCGCCTGCTCTTGTAGGGATTTGCTCCGGAGTGAACGTGTTCCCGTGACGTACAATTACTAATCTTTTCATACTGTTGACATGTTACTGATTATTACAAATTTTTCTATTACCACGACTTCTTTTTATCTTCTTTTTTATGTCCGCAAAAGTACTTAAAAAATATTTTAGTCTCCGAATTAAGAGATTTAGCATAATACACCCTCTAATTAGCGGATTTAAAAATTTATATTACCTTCGCACATTATTTTAATATGGATTTATACAATTTTTCAATTGTGAAATTTGAATGAAAATCGGATGAAAAGAGTAATAATAAGCGGAGGAGGAACCGGCGGACATATATTTCCCGCAATATCTATTGCCAACATGCTGAAAGAGGTCGATAAGACGGTAGAAATACTTTTCGTTGGCGCCGAAGGACGGATGGAAATGGAAAAAATCCCCGCCGCCGGATATAATATCGTGGGACTGCCCGTTGTCGGATTACAAAGAAAACTGACTTTGAAAAACTTCCTCGTCCCTTTCAAATTGTTTACAAGTCTAAGAAAATCGACGAAAATCATTAAAGACTTCAAACCCGACGCCGTTATAGGCGTCGGAGGTTACGCAAGCGCACCCGTGCTGAAGACCGCGCAACGCATGGGTATCCCTACTTTGATTCAGGAACAAAATTCGTATGCCGGAGTAACAAATAAATTGCTGTCAAAGAAAGCCGCAGCCATTTGCGTCGCATATCAGGGAATGGAACGCTTCTTTCCGAAAGAAAAATTATTTTATACCGGCAATCCCGTACGTCAGGATTTATTTAACCTTGCGGGGATAAGAGAGGAAGCCCTGAGGTTTTTCGGACTTGACCCCAAAAAGCCCGTAATACTGTCGCTTGGAGGAAGTCTGGGCGCTCGCACAATGAACGAAAGCGTTGCCGCACATTTATCCGAACTTGAAAGAAACAATATCCAGATTATCTGGCAAACAGGTAAATATTACTTCAATGCGGCGCTACAACTGTCGGAAGGAAAATCCTCCGTAAAAGTCTGTGATTTCATTCAAAACATGAAATACGCATTTTCGGCGGCAGACATCATCATCTCAAGAGCCGGAGCCGGCACAATCTCCGAACTGTGTATCGTGGGAAAACCGGCGATATTAACGCCCTCGCCCAACGTTGCGGAAGATCATCAAACAAAAAATGCAATGGCTCTGGTTCGGCAAAATGCAGCTATAATGATTAAGGATGAGGACGCTCAGAGAGATTTAATACCAAAGGCAGTCGAAATACTTGGAAATACAGCCGCCATGAAGGATTTAAGCGTGAATATCGCCAAACTTGCTTTGCCCGACGCAGCTAAAGAAATAGTGAAAATAATTTTAACATTATATAAATAGTTTATGAAACATAATTTTAACGCAGGACCTTCAATCCTGCCTCAACAAGCCATCGACAAGACTGTCGAGGCATTAAAAAACTTTAATAATACGGGGCTTTCCATAGCCGAAATATCGCACCGTTCGCCCGGCTGGGACGAGGCAATGGACGAATGTCGTTCTCTATGGAAAGATTTACTGTTGATTCCCGACGAATATGAAGTTCTGCTTTTGCACGGCGGAGCGAGCCAGCAATTTCTGATGGTTCCGTATAATCTGCTGCAAAACAAAGCCGCATATCTCGACACGGGTGTCTGGGCAAAAAAAGCGATTGAAGCTGCAAAATTCCTTGGAGAAATTCAAATCGTTGCTTCGGGCAAAGAATCCAACTATTCCATCATCCCGAAATACGAAATCCCCACAGGGGTCGATTATTTCCATTATACCTCAAATAACACGATATTCGGCACCGAAATACTTGCGGATCACGATTCTCCGGTGAATGTAGTCGCGGATATGTCGTCCGACATACTTAGTCGCCCCGTGGATATTTCCAAATACGCAATTATCTATGGCGGCGCTCAAAAGAACGCAGGAACTGCCGGCGTGGCTTTTGTGATTGTGCGAAAAGACATTCTGGGAAAAGTATCAAGACCTATTCCTGCGTTTTTCGACTATCGCAGTCATATTAAAGACAAATCAATGTATAATACGCCTCCGGTGATCCCCATTTTCATGATGAAAGAAACTCTGCAATGGCTGAAAAACCTGGGCGGAGTAACAAAAATTCAACAGCTGAATCAGGCTAAAGCGGAACTGTTGTACGGCGAAATCGACAAAAATCCCGTGTTTAAAGGAACCGCCGCCAAAGAACACCGTTCGCTGATGAATGTATGCTTTGTGCTGGACGAAAAATATGCCGGAAAAGAACAGGACTTTATGAACTTGTCGAAGGAATACGGAATTGTCGGTATCAAAGGACATCGCTCCGTTGGAGGATTCAGAGCCTCGCTCTACAACGCCTTGCCCATAGAAAGCGTAAAAGCGCTGGTGGACTGTATGCAGGAATTTGAAAAGAAAATAGGCTGATATCTTATTATAATGTCCGGATATCTTATATAATATCCGGACATATCATGAGATATTTGAGTATCTGATGGGAACCTCTAAAACTGTTTTTTCGGCGTTTCCTTATTTTTTATTTTGAATTTAAGTTAAACAAATAAATATCCGCATGAAAAGAAGAGATTTTTTAACAAATTCGATATTAGCGGGAGCCGGCATCGCTTCAACTTCGCTAATATCCTGCGCCGTGGGAAGCGGTAATCTGAAAAATAATCGGTCAACAGCAACAGCTTCAAAATATCTGCCTGTTTCGCAATTGAAAAAACCGCTGGCTATTGCCATGTGGGATTTTAGCTGGATATTGCGCCATCACCGCTACGGAGAGTTTGAAAACTGGGACAAAACGCTCGAAGAACTCGCCGAACGCGGGTATGACGCCATACGCATGGATGCCATGCCGCAGTTTGTTGCCGCAGCCAAAGACGGAAAAATAACCGATGAATTTCGCAGTAACAAGGACGGATGGCGACCGGCAATATGGGGAAATGATTACACGATGAGTTTCCGCCCAAGGGAAGCCCTGATTGAGTTTCTGACCAAATGCAAAAAATACGGTATCCGTGTTGGCTTGGCTTCGTGGTTTATGCAGCACGGAACGGGACAAAACGATATTTTTATGGAAGAAGGCGGTCTGTATCGCGCCTGGGACGAAACTCTGACGTTTCTCGACAACAATCATTTGCTCGATAATAATATCCTTTATGTGGACGTCCTGAACGAATATCCCACAACTAACGGTTATGACTGGATGAAAAAAGAAATGAATCTGCGGGCGGACGCCAAACAGTTCAAACTGAATAACCCCGACGCTAATGTTCCGGAACCGGACATGGAAAATTACAGGAGTAATTATCTGCAAGTGGATTTTTATAACAAATTTGCAAATGATATTCTCTCGCGTCTTAAAACCAAATATGGGGCGTTGGACTTCTTTGTTTCCTTGGATTCTAATCTGGCGGATCACGACCTTACAAATTTTGCGGCGCTGGATTATCATGTCTGGTTTCATCACCGCGGCGGGATTCCCGGATTGAACGAGGTCGGCAAAGTAAAGCAGGGCGATATAGACTATCGCGAAGTCATGAAAAACCTGCAATCGTATTGGGCAGCCAATAAAAGCGTCTTGACGGAATGGATGAACGGCAAAATGAAAGATGTTTCGCAGGCAGCCGAAAAACAGGGCATCGTCTGCGGCAATACGGAAGGCTGGGGACCTATTTTCTGGTTCGACCACCCGGAGCTTGACTGGTCGTGGGTGAAGGAATCCGCCGAAATATGCGTTGATTTGCT